>LJUI01000009.1 GCA_001303705.1 candidate division TA06 bacterium SM23_40 | reverse complement strand
AGAGGGGCTGCTGAACGAGCCTGCAGTGCTCGTCAGCCTGGCCGCTCCGGATACGGGAGAAGACTTCGAGCGCCTCGAGCGGACACTTCCAGGTGTGGCGTTCGGAGAGGAGTGGGCGGAGGCGGCGAGAAAGGGGCCCGATGGCGTCTTCGCGCTGGTAGACCCGCTGGCGAAGAAGGTGAAGGGACTGAAGGGGGTGGCTGGCATCAGTGTCTGGGTCGGCTCGACGGGCGAGGCCGCAGGCAAGGTCATCGAGGCACTCGTCCGATGATGATCAACGCCTTCCCGGAGCCGGGAGTTGGGTTCCGGGAGGCGAGAGCCGGCTCCGCGGAGGTGGGGCTTTTGCGAACCGACAACTGTGGAGCGCAATTCTCTGTCCCGGGGTTGCACGGGAGTACATAGATGGAGATTCAGCTTTCGCGCGACGTAATAGAATCGCCCTTTGTCAATGAGGTTCTCGGCGAGGCGAAGAGCCTCGTCAATAACTGCTACCAGTGCCGAAAGTGCGCTGCCGGCTGTCCGGTCGCGTACGAGATGGACTACACGCCTGCCGAGATCATGCATGCGGTACGTCTGGGGCAGAAGGATCTCGTGCTGGGGAGTAAGACGATCTGGATCTGCGCGGCGTGCAAGACGTGTTCGACGCGCTGTCCCCAGGACGTGGAGATCGTCAAGATCATGGACGCCGCACGCCGCGTCGCTCTGCGCGAGGGTATCAAGCCGAAGGTACCGGAAGCAGCAGCATTCTATCGATCCGCGCTGTTCACGGTCAAGAACTTCGGCCGCCTGTACGAGATCGGGCTTATCGGGCGGCTCAAGCTTGCGACTCGCGACTTCTTCAAGGACATAGGGTTGGGGCTGACGATGTTCCGGAAAGGAAAGCTCTCCCTTCTCCCCAGTGGGTGGCGGCGGGGATTCCGCGTCCGTACGATCCTGAATAGAATCAAGAACGAGGAGGGAGCGATCTGATGCGATATCACTACTACCCGGGGTGCTCCCTCCACGGGACGGCGAAGGAGTACGATGACTCGCTGAGATCGGTCTGCAAGGCGCTGGGAGTCGAACTCGCGGAGGTGGAGGGATGGATCTGCTGCGGGACGTCCTCGCGCATCAGCATGTCGCCGACGGTCGGGGCGGCGCTCCCCCTGGAGAACCTGATGCTCGTGGAACAGGCGGGGGGAGGCGACGTTCTCGTCCCCTGTCCCGCCTGCCTCAATCGGTTCAAGAGTGTGCAGCACGACCTGGAAGAGGATTCGGCTCTGAAGGAGAAGCTCGAGCGAACCCTGGGGCGGGCGTACGAGGGGCGGGTGGAGGCTCGGCATCCCCTCGATGTGCTTGTCGATCTCGTCGGCTCCGATGAGATGAGACCGAAACTGGTGCGAAGCCTGAACGGGCTGCGGGTCGCCTCGTACTACGGCTGTGTGCTTGTGCGGCCTCCGGAGACCATGGGATACGATGACTACGAATATCCGATGGTCATGGATCGTCTTGTCCGTACCCTGGGCGGCGAGCCCATCGATTGGTCATACAAGACCGAATGCTGCGGCGCCAATTTTGCCTTGACGAGGACCGACATTGTCCGTAAACTGTCGTGCGACATCATGGTCAATGCGCGGGACGAGGGGGCCGAGATCATCTGTACCTGCTGTCAGATGTGTCAGGCAAACCTCGATACGAGGAAGCGCGAGATCGAGCAAGAATTCGGCGTTGAGCTCGACCTGCCGATTGTCTATTACTCACAGCTTATCGGGTTGGCCGTCGGATTGGACCCCGGCACGCTCGGGTTTGAACGTCACTTCGTCGATCCGCGCCCCGTATTACGGGAGAAAGGGATTCTGTAGCGGAGAAGGTGTGTGACGACGTCGTCCCAAAGGGATGGAGAGGAGGGTCAGGATGGCTGACATTCTTGGATACAACATGCCGGACGAGCTGTACTACCATGCCGACCATGCCTGGGCACGCAAGAACGATGATGGCACGGTGACTGTGGGGATCAACGAGTTCTACTTCAAGCTGGCCGGCGATACGACATACGTCGATCTTCCCGATGAGGGAGATGATGTCGAGCAGGGGGAGACCTGCGGCAAGGTCCAGTCGTCGAAGTGGGTGGGTAAGCTCGTCGCGCCGTTGAGCGGCGAGATCGCCGAGATCAACGAAGCCCTCGAGGACAATCCGCTCCTGCTCAATCAGGATCCGTACGGCAAAGGGTGGGTGATGAAGCTAGAACCCTCTGCTCTCGACGACGAGTTGGGCATCCTCTTCCACGGCGGCACCATCGAGCCCTGGCTCAAGGGCGAGATCGAGAAGGCTGAGAAGGAGAAAGCTGAATAGGTACTTGTTGCCGGTCTCGAACGGAGCATCTATGATTCTCAGTTGCTGGTGTAGCCCCTCGGCCTGAAAGGAGAGGGGCTTCGTTCCATGAACCGGCGAGCCGCCGGTGCCGAGGAGGCGCGCCGGTCGGGTTCAACGGAGCTTTCGATCCTGGTGGAGAGTCCGAAGACGTGGGTCTAGCCATCCCATGGGAAATCATCGAGGCGTGTCGACGCACGGTCTGGCAGGGGATACATGATCTGGAAGGCGAGCCGGCGACGGCTAGAGAACTCGAGGCAGTGGGAGCCATGAAGTCGATCGACAGGGATGGGGCGGCATCGCGGGCAGGATTGGTCAGGCGCCCAGGAGGCACGTGGTGAGGAGGTTTTTCCATAACGTAGCAGCATGGTGGTCGTGGCGGCTCGACAGGAAGGCGAGGTTCGCCATCGCCGTCGCGCTCGCGATCATAATCCTCATAATGGTGATGTCAGAGGTGAGCATGTTCCCCAGATTCTGTCTCACCTGCCACTACATGGTTCCGTACTACGACAACTGGCGGACATCAACCCACAATCAGGTACGGTGCGTCACCTGCCACTATCCCCCGACTCTCGACGGGTGGTTCGAGGGAAAGCGCCAGGCCGCGTCACAGCTCGTCACCTATATGCTGAACACATACAAGACGAAGCCGGTAGCAGAGATCGAGGACGCAAGTTGTCTCCGAAAGGGGTGCCACGACAAACGGCTCCTCGCTGGGGCTATTCAGTTCAAGCCGGTACTGTTCGCCCATCGCCCACACCTGACCCAACTCCGGAGAGGAAAGGTTCTGCGCTGCACGTCCTGCCATTCTCAGATCGTACAGGGCGAGCACATCACTGTTACTGAGACGACCTGTTTTCTCTGCCATTTCAAAGGGATGGAGGCCGGGGAGGCGATGCCGGGTTGTCCCTCGTGTCATGGGGCGCCGGAGGAGATCGGGGCCGGCCGGAGGATCGGATACGATCACGGGGAGGTCGTGTCCCGTGGGCTTCCCTGCAAGCAGTGTCACTATTCGGTGACGAGAGGAGACGGTGCTGTGCCGCGTCAGCAGTGCCTCTCCTGCCATGGCGAGATGGAACGTCTCGCCTTCTACGACCGAAGCGTCCTCCTCCATCAGTACCACGTCAGCGACCACAAGATAGAGTGCTTTGAGTGCCATCTTGACATCGAGCACGGTCTTCCGGAATTCGCGGAGGGGGGGCCCCTGAACTGCCAGAGCTGCCATCCCGACCACCATTGGGCCGAGCGCGCGATGTACACCGGGTCCGGTGGGAGCGGTGTCGAGGAAATGCCGAGTCTGATGTTCGTCGGGAGCGTGACCTGTCGAGCATGTCATACCGTCCAGATCGGAGACCACCTCTCCGGTCGGATCTACCAAGCAGACGGCGCTGCCTGTGTCTACTGCCATGGCGAGGGGTACAGATCTCTGTTCGAGGACTGGGGAACGGCCGGGCGGTCGATGCTCGAGGCGGCACTCTCCTCGGTCGAGCAGGCGGAGCGGGAGGTTCGGGCGGCCGAGAGGCGGGGCCGAGACGTCGCTGAGGCCGAGGCGCTCCTGCGCGACGCGAGGCACAATGTCATGCTGGGAGCTCACGGGAATCCGATCCACAATCTGGAATACGCGCGGGCGCTCCTGTCGCAGGCAGGAATTCAGCTCGAAGAGGCTCTGGGTCTTGTCGAATCGAGCTATCGCCCGCACAGAATGGCATCCGCCGTCGCCGCGCTGGGATCAGACTGTCTCATCTGTCACGCAGGTGTGGAGGCACGGACAGTCCGCTTCTTCGACAAAGCAATGCCGCATGCTCGCCATGTCGTCGATGGGGGAATGGAATGCGGTCGCTGCCATCGCGAGGGCCTGGAACCGGACGAGGTAGGACACGGCTCATCGCTCATCGATCGGTCAGCGTGTCAGGGGTGTCACCACGTGCGGAGCCGGGCCGATTGTCGGCTATGTCATAGTGACGAGATCGCCGAGCCCATACTGTATGAAAGGATAGAGTTCCCTCATATGCCACATATCGAGGTGGGCGGTCTGTACTGCACCGCGTGCCATCACAGGCGTGGGGCCGCGTTCCCGATCGAGGATGTCAATTGCGGACGCTGTCACCACCGTGAGGCTGCCGAGTGTGAGGTATGTCATACAGTCCAGGCGGAGATGTACCGGGGTCAGTACCGATCCCATCAGGGAGTCCAGAATCCCATGGCTGTCGCAGGGATCGATTGCTCGGCCTGCCACTGGGACAGTGAGGGCCGCGCGGTTGTCCGACCCGGTGCTGACCGCTGCGTCGAGTGCCACGGCTCCGGGTACGACGCAGTCATGGACGGATGGCAGCAAGGGATCGGTCAGGGTCTTGCTGAACTCGAGGAGGCTCTGGGGCAGGCGGAGTCTGGTGTTGAGGCGAGTCAGAGTGCGCGCGCGATCCTCGAATGGGTGGAGAATGATGGATCGAGGGGCGTCCACAACTTCATGCTGGCCGACAGTCTGCTGGGAGTTGCGCGACAGCTTATCGAATAGGCAGCCTGCGAGCTGATCGAACGGACGGTACATGTGTCGGTGTTCGCGGAGCTCCAGAGACGTGAGTGCGTGATCGTGCGTTGTCGATAGCCGAACCGTTTCAGTCGCATCTCCAAAGCAAAACGCTCACTGCATTGGGGCGACGGATCGGGATAAGCGGCCTTACATTGGGCAATAGCTTTGAGGGGACGACCGGATTCGGTGCTGGCCGTCCTCTACTTTTTCGGCGGTGACCTGCCCTGGTCGGTCTGAACAGGCATTTCCGCTCCGTCGGGAACCGCAACATCTCTATTGGCGGTTGACACCGAGCGGATCGGAGCCTTGACATCGGCTGAGGAACCTGATAGACTGCAGTCCGCTATTGATCGGAAGGGGGTGAGAATCCGGTGCACGCTGCTCTGTTGAGGTATCTGGCTGTCGTGCTGGCTGTTGGCCTCTGCCTTGTTGCTTGGGGCGGTCTTGTTGCTGAGCAAGCCGAGGAAGAGGAAGCACCAGCGACTTACGTCGGTCAGAAGAAATGCAAGATGTGCCACTCCGATATCTTCGCTGCGTGGGAGAAGACGGTCCATGCCCACGCCATCGACAGCCTGGACGACGAGGCGAAGGCTAATAAGATGTGTCTCTCTTGTCACACCACCGGGTACGGAGAGGAGGGCGGGTTCGTCGATCTGGAGAGTACCCCGCAGATGGTGAACGTGCAATGTGAGGCGTGTCACGGAGCGGGGAGCAACTACTGGAACGCGTCGGTGATGAAGGATCGAGAACTGGCCATCTCAAAGGGGCTAATCATCCCTCCGGGGCCGGAGGTGTGCGTGAAGTGCCATAACGAGCGAAGTCCTGAATTCACGGGCTTCGACTATGAAGAATACGTGGCCAGTCCCGAAGGGATCCATATGATCGAGAAGGAGACGGGAGAAGAGGCGCAGGAAGAGAAGAAAGAAAAGGGAAAATAGAACACGGGATCGGGATAGGTGTTGTGCCCTATCCTGGCTGATGGCACGTTCGCCTTCTGATATCGGCTCAACCTGAGACCGGAGCCCACGGGCGGTGAAGTCATCGAGGTTTTGTTCGGAGTGTTCCCATGCGGAAGAAGACAGTCATCGGTGGGGATCATGTCCGGGCGACCTTCTATTGTGAGGATTGCATCGCCGGCATGAGGCGGCGTCTTGAGCCCGGCAGTATCGACGTCATCGTAACCTCCCCGCCCTACAACCTCGGCACCAGGTACTCGACCTACGACGATACCATCTCCCGCCAGGACTATCTCGATTGGACGCGCCAGTGGATAGAGGCAGCAAAGGGTGTCCTGGCAGACGATGGCTCTCTCTTCCTCAACATCGGCGCGAAACCATCAGATCCGTGGGTCCCTCTCGAAGTGGTGAGTGCCATCCGTGATCTCCTGAAGCTACAGAACGTCATCCACTGGATCAAGTCAATCCACATTCCCCAGGCAGATGTCGGGCGGTATGGCATACTGTCCGACGATCTCACCGTCGGGCACTACAAGCCGATCAACAGTCCCCGCTATCTCAACGATTGCCACGAGTACGTCTTCCACATCACGAAACACGGGAACGTGAAGCTCGACAGACTGGCGATCGGCGTCCCCTATCAGGACAAGTCGAATATCTCCCGCTGGAAGCGGGCCGGCGATGGGCTCCACTGTCGGGGCAACACGTGGTTCATACCATACGAAACCATAAAGAACCGGACAAAGGAGCGTCCCCATCCGGCGAGCTTCCCTCCCGCTCTTGCCGAGATGTGCATCCGCCTCCACGGGCTGGACCGGACAAAACTCGTCCTCGACCCGTTCCTCGGAATCGGCAATACGGCGGTGAGTGCCCTCGGGCTCGGCATCCCCGCTGTCGTGTTTGAGATCGATCGGGAATATCTGAGCGAGGCGACTGCGCGGGCGAAAGCTGTGGTCGAGGCTCAGGAAGGAAGAGGCTCAGGGCGGAAGTAGGTGATGGTGGCCTCGCCTCCTAGATTGGCTGCCTGAAGAACCCGGTAATGCCTTCTGGGAAGGAGGCCGTGTGGATTTTTCGATACGGGAGCCGCAAGGGGGTGCAGCTGTTTCCTCCTCAGTCCGATTCACGTTGATGCATCGGACATGATACACGGGACCTCCCATAGATTTGAGGCAAAAATCGGCGAGAGATCCAGCAATCCCGACTGATTGCTGGGGGGGGATTGATCCCCCATTGGCATTTCACACACACTATACGAGGGGGTGGCAGTGATGAAAGCCAGGTTGATCGCGGCAGTATGCATACTCAGTCTGGCATGTTTCGTCCTCGGGGTTCAGGCAGCGCGGGTGCCGTTTCGTGCCGAGGTGACCTCGCTCGGCGAGCTAGAGGCCGGGGTGGTGTCGGCTGACGAGATCGCCCGGGTTGCGCAGCGCTATATCGAGGAGCGGGCGCAGAAGGCCGAGCGTCTGTTAGTGGGTGATCCGCGCGACATTATTCAGAACGAGATATTCAATCTGTACAGTGGAGCCAGGGCGGGAAAACCCCGGCTCTTCTTCAGCCAGCTGGGTCCGAAGTACTGGGCGGTACCGCTTCAGAGAGGAGGTACGATCGGCGGGTTCATTAAGTTCGATCCGTACAGCGGAAGGGCGGTGGGCACTCCGAACTGGGGTCCGGGCGGTCGGCCGCTCTATTCGATCGAGGCCCGTCAATGGGAGGAGATGGAGTCCGTCGCCACCCTGTGGACTGGCGAGCGGTTCGGCGATGAGACGCGCATCATCGTTCTCTCTCAAGAGGATGGATATCTGCTGTACCTGGCGTCGTCGAGGGGCGACGAGGTTGTGCGGGCGGATGTCAGTACGATCCTTGCTCCGACCGGCCTCGATCCGCGGCTGTTGACGAGGGCGCCGGCCGAGCGGCCACGTGGCTCACTCGTCGACCCGAGTCATGAACAGATGAAGATGGAACAGATGAGAATGGCGCGGGAGGCCCGGCCGCGGGCGCGCGGCTCGCTGCAGCCCCCCGACGTCTTCTCCCTCTCCGTGATGCCCCCCATCAAGGACCAGGGAGGATACGGATCATGCACAGGCCACGCCACCTCATCAGTTGGTGACTGGTGGCTGTGCGGGAGTCTCTGCTACATGGGGACGGGCGACTCCGACCTGTACGATTGCCTGTGTGAGAAGGATCAGGACGGCGCGTGCGTCTGCATCGATCCGATGCTGAGCCGGCAGAATGCTTATGACCGGCTGCGTTACTCGGCCGGCCGCGACTGCCGCCAATCGCTGTGTGGATTCGGATGTCCGGGTGCAGGAGGTACCTGTCTCACCTCGCTCACCACGAGCGGGTATCAGTGCGGCACCTGCCCCGAGGGCTACTGTGAGGGCGTTCCCGCCACCTATGCCGGGGCGGTCCTCACCCTCGACGGTCTCTGCACGGAGGAGTGCACGCACTACGGGTGCGACCCGGGCTGTCCACTCTCTAACGGCGGGAGCGGTCAGTGTACGGGAGATTGTCCTGATGTCGAAGGGCCGTGCGGCGACGACTTCATGCTTCAGTCCTTCTTCGCTCAGCCGACCGATGATATCCCCGGGCTGCGCGATGCGATCTATCATCACGGTATCATGATCACAGGGTCACATGTCTGTGAGGGCCAGCCCGGGTGCGACGGCTGGTCGAGCTATGGGTGTCTCTGCGACCCGTGTGAGCTCTGTACCTCGCGCGGGACCCACTCATGGGACTTTGTCGGGTACAACGCGCCGGACAGTCTGTTCTACTTCCAGAACAGCTGGGGGTACTGGAGCCAGGATGGCCGGGGTGAGGTGGGGAACAGCTTTGTACGGCGTTGGACTCACTATGGTGCGGCATGGGGGTTCCAGGGGTTCACCCCTACCGCGCCGAGGCTGTACTATGCCGATCATTCGATAGACGATTCCTCTGGCAACAACGACGGGAGACCGGATCCCGGGGAGACAGTCGACCTGTGGGTGTCTGTGCGCAACGTCGGCGCTCAGGCCGACTCGGTCGAAGCGACGCTTTCGTCGAGCAATCCATCGGCAGTCAACATCACCGATGCCACGGCATCGCGCGTGCTGCCGGTGCTCCACAACGCGATCGTGACGTTCGATGACCCCTTCGTCTTCGACGTGGTGCCCGGTGCGGAGTGTGAGGACATCACGTTCTATCTCGCCATGACAGCGGCCGGCGGCTACGCTGAAACAGACAGCTTCGTGCAGCGGATCGGGCGGCCTGACGTGCTCCTCGTGGACGATGACGGTGGGGCGAGCAACGAGGAGCCGTTCCAGGTCGTGTTCCAGGGGCGAGAGGACTTCCTCTGGGATGAGCATGAGGTGGAGACTGAGGGATCTCCCGATGAGGTGCTGCTGTCGAAGTTCCCAATCGTAGTCTGGTTGACAGGAGATGACACGACGAACACGGTCACTGGCGATGATACGCTCGCGCTGGGTGCATTTCTCGATGGGGGCGGAGGTCTCTTCCTCACGGGAGCGAACATCGGTGAGGAGATCAACAGCTGGCCATTCTACTCGGATCGTCTCCATGCCGGGTTTGTCTCAGGGACGACGGCGAGCTATGTGCTCGACGGGGTACCGACGAGCGCCTTATGTGACACGCTCCTCATCTGCGAGGAGCCGTCGAAGGACGTGATCGAGCCGCTTGCGGAGGCCGATACGGCGCTCATCTATCTGGACATCGACGGCGGGGTGGCGGCCATCACCTATGTCGACTCGGTTGGTCCCGGGGCAACGGGTCACCGGCTCGTCTACTTCGGCTTCGACTTCGGGTGGATCGATGACCAGTCGCCGATGACGATGCATAAGCCGGAGCTGATGGATTCGGTGTTGACGTGGCTGATGCTGGTGACCGGTGTGAGCGAGGAGCCGCCCTTCGATCCCGAGCGGCCCCATGTCTTCTCGTTGAAGCAGAACTCCCCCAATCCGTTTGGCGCGTGGACGACGATTTCGTATGTACTTCCCAGCAGTGGTGAAAGGGTCTGTCTGCGTGTGTATAATATCGCGGGCCAGCTTGTCCGTGCGCTCGTCGACGAGCCACAGGATGCAGGAATGTATACAGTCCACTGGGATGGCCGAAATGACCGTGGGTCTCGGGTATCGTCAGGTGTGTACTTCTATCGCCTAGAGGCCGGCTCGCGTTCACTTGTGCGGAAGATGGTGGTGCTGAAGTAGGCGCCTCGCGCCGCTTGTTGGCTCACAAGGCTTGACACCTCAGCGTCTATTCGATAATATCGAGGCAAGGGGCAGGTCCCGGGCAGAGGTACCCGCGTGAGCGGCAGCTGACGGATCTGCCCTTGCTGGTCTTGTGGAGGGATCGATGTTGCATACTGCATCCTCAAACAGGGTCTTCGGGAGTATAGGGGGGATCGCAACCATGAATGCCAGGTGGACCGCATGGGTGATGGTGCTCATCCTGTTCTGTTATGCTCTGGGGGCTCAGGCAGCGCGGCAGCCGTTTCGTGCCGAGGTGACCTGGCTCGGCGAGCTCCAGGAGGGGGTGATGTCGGCTGACGAGATGGCTTGGGTTGCGCAGCGCTATATCGAGGAGCGGGCGCTGAAGGCCGAGCGCCTGTTGGCGGGTGATCCGCGCGACATTATTCAGAACGAGATATTCAATCTGTATGACGGGGCCAGGGCAGGAAAACCGCGGCTCTTCTTCAGCCAGCTGGGTCCGAAGTACTGGGCTGTGCCGCTACAGAGAGGAGGCACGATAGGCGGGTTCATAAAGTTCGATCCGTACAGTGGGAAGGCGGTGGGCACTCCGAACTGGGGTGCAGGTGGCCGACCGCTCTATTCGATAGATGCTCGTCAGTGGGAGGAGATGGAGTCGATCGCCACCCTGTGGACGGGCGAGCGGTTCGGAGATGAGACCCGTCTCCTGGTTCTGATGCAGGAGGACGGGCATCTATTGTACCTGGCGTCGCCGCGGGGCGACGATGTGGTCAGGGCGGATGTCAGTTCGATTCTCGCACCGACCGGCCTCGATCCGCGGCTGTTGACGAAGGCGCCGGCCGAGCGGCCGCTTCGCTCGCTGCTCAGCCCTGACCACCAACGGCGAGCTGACGAGCAGGCGGAGACCGCGCCTGCTCTCCTGTCTCTGTGGCAGGGCGCGATGCAACCTCCCGATGTCTTCTCGCTCTCGGTAATGCCCCCGATCAAGAATCAGGGAGGGTACGGATCGTGCACCGGCCATGCCGTCTCTTCTGTCGGGGACTGGTGGCTCTGCGGGAGCATCTGTTATCTGGGCACGGGCGATTCAGAGCTGTATGACTGTCTCTGTGAGAAGGATCCGGACGGTTCGTGTGAGTGCATCGATCCGATCCTGAGCCGGCAGAATGCTTATGATCGATTGCGCTACCTGGGCGGTGCCGACTGCCGCCAGGGGCTGTGCGCAGGGGGATGCCCCGGGCAGGGTGGTGCCTGTCTCAGCTCCCTCGTGACGAGCGGAGTCGAGTGTGGGACCTGTCCGTACGGGTACTGCGAGGGGTCAGATCCCGTGTATGCTCCACATATATTCCTGAACGATGGTCTCTGCACCGAAGAGTGCGCCTCATATGGGTGCGATCCCGGCTGTGCGCTCTCGAACGGCGGGAGCGGGCAGTGTACGGACGTCTGCCCGGATGTGGCGGGAGACTGTGGTGATGACTTCGTGCTCCGGTCATACTTCATCCAGTCGACAAACGATCTACCCGGGCTGCGGGAGGCCATCTATCATCATGGTATCATCCTGGCAGCTTCCGGGGTCTGCCTGGGACAGCCGGGGTGCGATGGTTGGTCAAGCTATGGATGCCTGTGCGATCCGTGCGAGGCGTGCACGTCGCGTGGGGGCCACGCCTGGGACCTCGTCGGGTACAACGCTCCCGACAGCCTCTTCTACTTCCAGAATAGCTGGGGATATTGGAGCGGCGACGGCAGGGGCGAGCTGGGGAATAGCTTCATACGGCGGTGGTGCTACGGTGAGACATGGGGATTCGAGGGATACAATGCGACGATACCCAGGATATTCTACATGGCGCATGCGGTTGATGATTCATCTGGCAATGCCGACGGCAGGCCTGATCCGGGAGAGACGATCGAATTGTGGGTCACGGTCAAGAACGCCGGCGTGCAGGCCGATTCGGTCGAGGCCACACTCTCATCGAGCAATCCTTCTGCTGTGATCATCACCGACTCTACTGCATCACGTCAGTTGCCCCTCCTCCACAACCAGACGGCGTCCTTCCATGATCCCTTCGTCTTCGAGGTCGATCCCGGTGCGGAGTGCGAGGACATCACGTTCTACCTCGCCATAACGGCGGCGGGCGGCTACGCAGAGACCGACAGCTTCGTCCAGCGGATCGGCAGACCGGATGTGCTGCTCGTGGACGATGACGGCGGGGCGATCAACGAGGAGCCGTTCCAGCAGGTATTCGGGGATCGCGAGGACTTCCTCTGGGATGAGCACGAGGTGGAGACTGAGGGATCTCCCGATGGGGCGCTGCTGTCGAGGTATCCTCTTGTGGTCTGGCTGACGGGTGACGCGACGGCGAACACGGTGACTGCCGACGATACGCTCGCGCTTGGTGCGTTTCTGGATGGCGGCGGCGGCCTCTTCCTCACGGGAGCAAACATCGGTGAGGAGATCAGCGGCTGGCCGTTCTACTCGGATCGGCTGCACGCCGGGTTTGTCTCGGGGACGACGGCCAACTATGTGCTCGACGGTGTGCCGACGAGCGCTCTGTGTGACACGCTCCTCATCTGCGAAGAGCCGTCGAAGGATGTGATCGAGCCGCTTGCCGAGGCGGATACGGCGCTCATCTATCTGGACATGGACGGCGGGGTGGCGGCCATCACCTATGTCGATTCGGTAGGGCGGGGTGCGACCGGTCACCGGATGGTGTACTTCGGCTTCGACTTCGGGTGGATCGATGACCAGTCGCCGGTGGCGATGCACAAGCCGGAGTTGATGGATTCGGTGCTCACATGGCTGATGCTGGTGACGGGTGTGAGCGAGGAGCCGCCGTTCGATCCCGAGCGTCCGCATGTCTTCTTGTTGAAGCAGAACTCCCCCAATCCGTTTGGCGGGTCGACGGTGATTTCGTATGCGGTTCCCAGCAGCGGTGAGCAGGTCTGCCTGCGTGTCTACAACATCGCGGGCCAGCTCGTCCGTGAGCTCGTCGACCAGCCACACGATGCGGGAATGTATACGGTCCGCTGGGATGGGCGAAATGGCCGTGGGTCTCAAGTCTCCTCAGGGGTCTATTTCTACCGCCTTGAGGCTGGCTCGCGTTCGCTGGCGCGCAAGATGGTAATGCTGAAGTGAGGGGGGCCGACAAGGCCCGGTTTTCCCCTCGCCGCATCCGGGGCGTTGCCCATTCATGTTCTGGGGCTATCTGCCCTGGCCGGATCTCGCCAGGGATGATCCCGGTCCGGTCCCGGCGGTACTGGGGAACTGGGGCGGAAGTTACGGTGTTGTAAATGGATGCAGCCGTCGCTGCCGAAACAGATAGGTGTGGACTTTTTCTCAGTTTTTGTGGCTCATTATGGTTGACAATCGCAGGCGGATCCGGTAAGCTAGGCAGGAGAGGGCAGATCCCGGGCAAGGACCAGTGGCGAAGGGGTGGTGGATGGGTCTGCTTGTTTCTTGTTAGCGTCGATGACGAAGTCACTTACATCTTCGCGACGGGAGTTCTTACAGGTTTGCGGGCAGGAGAAAGGAGAGACATGCGATGAGGACCAGGATGGCCATCGGGGTGAGCGTGCTCATCCTCCTCTGTTGTGCCTTAGGTGCCCAGGGGGCACGGGAACCGTTTCGCACCGAGGTGATGTCGCTCGGCGAGCTCCATGACGGTGCGCTATCGACCGAGGAAATCGCCGCAGTGGCGCAGCAGTATATCGAGGAACGGGCTGTGAAGGCCAGGCGTCTTTTGGCGGCCAATCCACGCGACATCATCCAGAGCGAGCTATTCAATCTGTACAACGGAGCCAGGGCAGGAAAGCCGCGGCTCTTCTTCACCGCACTCAGCCCGAAGTACTGGGCGGTGCCACTTCAGCGAGGAGATACGATAGGGGGATTTATCAAGTTTGATCCGTATAGTGGAAAAGCAGTGGGGACTCCCAATTGGGGAGCGGGCGGTGAGCCTCTCTATTCGATTGACGGTCGTCAATGGGATGAGATGGAGTCGTTCGCATCGGCGTGGACTGGAGAGCGGTTCGGCGGCGAGACACGGGTGGTTATCCTGGAGCAAGAGGATGGGTACCTGGTCTACCTTGCGTCGCCGAGCGGCGATGGGGTCGTGCGAGCTGACGTCAGTTCGATCCTCGCTCCCACGGGTCTCGATCCGCGGCTGTTGGCAACGGCGCCAGTGGAGCGATCTCTTCGATCGTCACTCGGCCTGGACCAGGGACCGATGGGGCAAGAGCAGGTTCGTCAGGTCCCGGAGACTCCACCGTCACGGCGGGGTTCGATGCAGCCGGACGTCTTTTCTCTGACCGTGATGCCGCCGATCAAGGATCAGGGTGGGTACGGATCATGCACAGGGCACGCAACCTCATCGTGCGGCGACTGGTGGCTGTGCGGCAGTCTCTGTTACATGGGGACAGGCGACTCCGAGCTATATGACTGTCTCTGTGAGAAGGATTCGGACGGTGCGTGTGTCTGCGTCGATCCGGTACTGAGCCGACAGAATGCCTATGACCGCCTTCGGTACCTTGGCAATGCTGACTGCCGTCAGGGGCTGTGTGAGCCGGGCTGTCCGGGCGTAGGAGGGTCGTGTCTCAGCTCGCTTGTGACCAGCGGCGTCGAGTGCGGCACCTGCGACCGGTGCGAGGGTTCCTCGCCGCAGTACGCAGGTCCGATCTTCGTGCTCGACGGGCTGTGTACGGAGGAGTGCGTTCATTACGGATGTGATCCGGGATGTGCCATGTCGAACGGCGGGAGCGGTCAGTGCACCGGGGACTGCCCTGACGTCGAAGGGCCATGCGGCGACGACTTTCTCCTCCAGGGATATGCGACACAGTCGACAGACGATATCCCGGGATTGCGGGATGCCATTTATCATCACGGGATCCTCCTCGCCAGCAGCACTGTATGTAACGGCGCACAGGCTGGATGTGATGGCTGGGGGAGTTATGGCTGTCTGTGTGATCCGTGCGTTTCGTGTGGGCCAAGCGGGGGGCACGCTTGGGACTTGGTCGGGTATAATGCGCCGGATAGCCTGTTCTACTTCCAGAACAGCTGGGGGTACTGGGGCGGCGACGGCCGTGGTGAGCTTGGCAATAGCTATGTGCGGCGGTGGTGCGGAACTGCGGCGTATCTCTTCTGGGGGTTCACTCCGACTGAGCCCAAGCTCTATTATGATGAGCACACGATCGACGATTCCTCGGGGAACAACGACGGGAGGCCGGATCCCGGGGAGACAGTCGAGCTCTGGGCCACGGTGAGGAATATAGGTGCCCAGGCCGACTCGCTACAGGCAACGCTCTCCTGCAGCAATCCGTCGGCGGTCAATATCACCGATGCCACGGCATCGCGTGCGCTGCCGGTGCTCCACAACTGGTCGGCGGCCTTCGACGATCCGTTCGCCTTCGAGGTTGCTCCTGGTGCGGAGTGTGAGGATATTACCTTCTACCTCGCCATGACCGCGGCGGGCGGCTATGCCGAGACCGATAGCTTTGTACAGCGGATCGGCAGGCCTGATGTGCTCCTCGTCGACGACGACGGCGGAGCGGATAACGAGGAGGCGTTTCAGGAGGTATTCGAGGGGCGCGTGGACTTCCTCTGGGATGAACATGAGGTGGAGACAGAGGGATCTCCCGATGAAGTTCTGCTGTCGAAGTTTCCGATCATCGTCTGGCTGACAGGAGATGCGACGGCCAACACGGTCACTGCCGCTGATACGGTTGTTCTTGGTTCGTTTCTCGATGGAGGCGGCGGCCTCTTCCTCACGGGTGCCAACATCGGTGAGGAGATCAACAGCTGGCCATTCTACTCGGATCGTCTCCACGCCGGGTTTGTATCAGGCACGACGGCGAACTATGTGCTGGACGGTGTGCCGACGAGCGCTCTGTGTGACACGTTCTTGATCTGTGAGCAGTCATCGAAAGATGTGATCGAGCCGCTTGCGGAGGCTGATACGGCTCTCATCTATCTGGACATGGACGGCGGGGTGGCGGCCATAACTTATGTCGATTCGGTGGGTCCCGGGGCAACGGGTCACCGGCTCGTGTACTTCGGGTTCGATTTCGGCTGGATCGATGATCAGTCGCCGATAGCGATGCACAAACCCGAGCTGATGGATTCGATTCTCACCTGGCTGATGCTGGTGACTGAGGTGACCGAGGAGCCGCCGTTCGATCCTGAGCGTCCCCATGTCTTCATGCTGAAGCAGAACCATCCGAATCCGTTCAGTCCATCGACGGCGATTTCGTATGCGCTTCCCAGCAACGGTGAGCGGGTGTGCCTGCGTGTCTACAACATCGCAGGCCAGCTCGTCCGTGAGCTCGTCGACGAGCCGCAGGAGGCAGGAGCCTATATGGTCCACTGGGACGGACGAAATGACCGTGGGTCTCGGGTCTCCTCAGGAGTGTATTTCTATCGCCTTGAAGCTGGCTCGCGGTCGCTGGTACGGAAGATGGTGATGCTGAAGTAGAACGAGGGCGTGGGCGACGCCACCGCAAGCGCGTCAACATACGGGCTACGGCCACTGGTTCACTCAATGGGTAGGGAGTTCGATCTCCCTACCCGTTCTTTTTGCGCTGCTGTTTGCATAAGGGTATGGTGACCGGTACGGATCCACATGTCCGGCTCTGCCTCGTGGGTAGGGGTATGTTGACCCGATGTATTCTCTCTTCGGCTCTGCTCCGTGGGGAGGGATTGGGTGACGTCTGTCCCTTCACTTCTTCGATCCTCAACGGGCAGGGGTGGGGTGCCGGTACTCATTCTGTCGCGGGTCCCATAATAGGCGGGGTCACGGTCTCCCTCGATCCTCGGTTTTCGGGCTCAGTGTACGGGCTGCGGGGATCTGTGTCATCCTGAGGGCCAGTCCCCCAGGGGATCCTCTGTTTGGACGAGCCTACGGGGAAAGCGGCTCTCCGGGTGCGGCCGACCCGGGACTTGACAGTAGCGTGCCGGGGGTTAGTATGATAAGGGGGTTGGGGAGGGTAGGGTGGGGGTGGGGTATTGGCCGATTCGGGCGCGGCCAGTCTTTCTTCAATCTGACACCTATGGGGTAGGGGCTGAGGTGCTCCCTGCCCATTTTTTCTGCCCCTGGCTTCGGCCTCACGGAGAGGCCGGAGGGATTCCAGGATTTGGGGCGGCGGCGTGCATGGCTACTTCCGAGAACTCGATAGGTCTACGGAGACGGGAAAGGAGAAACCTGCGATGAGAGCGAGAATGACCGTCGGGATGAGTCTGTTGATTCTATTCTGTTGTGCTCTTGGCGCAGAGGGAGCACGCGAGCCGTTTCGCAGCGAGGTGATGTGGCTCGGCGAGTTGGGAGAGGGGGTGCTCTCAGCGGACGAGATGGCGGCGATCGCGGAGGACTATGTCGCCGAGCGGGCCATGAGGGCCGAGCACCTGCTGGCGCAGAACCCGCGCGATATCATCCAGCAGGAGCTATTCGCTCTCTATAGCGGAGCCCGAGCGGGGAAGCCGCGTCTTTTCTGCAGTCCTGTCGGGCCGAAGTACTGGGCGGTCCCGCTCCAGAGGGGCGACATTATCGGCGGGTTCATCAAGTTCGATCCGTATAGCGGCAGGGCAGTGGGCACGCCGAACTGGGGTCCTGGCGGACGTCCGATCTATGAGATAGATGCCAGCGATTGGGAGGAGATGGAGTCCGTGGCATCGATGTGGACCGGCGAGGAGTTCGGCGATGAGGCCCGTCTGGTCGTACTCTCCCAGGAGGATGGGTACCTCCTCTATCTGGCCTCACCGCGGGACGGCGATGTGGTCCGTGCAGATGTCAGCTCGATTCTCGCTCCGGATGGCCTCGATCCGCGGCTTCTGACCCGGGCGCCTGTGGAACAGCCGCTTCGGTCGTTGCTCAGTCCTGACCATGAGCAGCTTGCGGACGAGCAGGCGAAGTGGGCGCCCACGCCATCCTCGTTGTGGCAGAGCCCGATGCAGCCTCCTCCCGCGTTTTCCCTCTCGGTGATGCCGCCGATCAAGAACCAGGGGAGCTACGGATCGTGCACCGGCCATGCGGTTTCCTCGGTTGCCGACTGGTGGCTGTGCGGCAGTCTCTGCTACCTGGGGACCGGCGACTCGGAGCTGTACGACTGTCTCTGCGAGAAGGACGGGGACGGTTCCTGCGTCTGTATCGAGCCCGTCCTCAGCCGGCAGAATGCCTATGACCATCTGCGCGTTCTCGGGTGGTCCGACTGCCGCATGGGATGGTGCGGATTCGGCTGCCCGGGGCAGGGTGGAGCCTGCCTCTCCTCTCTCGTGACGAGCGGGGCTCAGTGCGGCACCTGTCCGCTCGGGTTCTGCGAGGGGTCTTCGCCTTCCTATGCCCCCCAGTTACTCACGATCGACGGTATCTGCACGGAGGAGTGCTCCCCGTACGGCTGCAACCCGGGGTGTCCGATGTCGAACGGTGGCAGTGGGTTATGCATAGGAGATTGCCCCGACGTCGAGGGGCCGTGCGGAGATGACTTCCTCCTTGCGTCGTTCTTCATACAGAACACTTTCGATCTGGTCGGGCTGCGCGACGCGCTGTACCATCACGGCATCCTCCTCACGGCATCAGGTGTCTGTGAGGGCCAGCCCGGGTGCGATGGCTGGTCGAGTTATGGGTGTCTGTGTAACCCGTGTGAACTCTGTACCTCGCGCGGCGGCCACGCCTGGGACTTCGTCGGGTTCAGTACTCCGGATAGTGTGTTCTATTTCCAGAACAGCTGGGGGTACTGGAGCGGGGATGGCCGGGGTGAGCTCGGGAACGACTTCGTGCGGACGTGGTGTTGGGGTGAGGCCTGGGGATTCACAGGGTTCGGCACAGCGGAGCCGCTGATCTCCTATGTCGATCACACGATCGATGACTCGTCCGGGAATGGAGATGAACGCCCCGATCCTGGTGAGGCTGTCGATCTCTGGGTGACAGTCAGGAACCAGGGGGCGCAAGCAGACTCGTTCGCTGCGACGCTCCACTCGAGCAACCCGTCGTCAGTGACGATCACCGATTCGATGGCCTCACGTGCTCTGCCGGTGCTGCACAATGCGACGGTGACGTTCGACGATCCGTTTGCGTTCGAGGTCGCTCCTGGTGCAGAGTGCGAGGATATCACGTTCCATCTCGCCATGACGGCAGCGGGTGGTTATGCCGAGACAGACAGCTTCGTCCAGCGGATCGGGAGGCCTGATGTTCTCCTGGTCGATGACGATGGCGGCGATGACAATGAAGAGCCCTTCCAGCAGGTCTTTGGCGACCGCGAGAACTTCCTCTGGGATGAGCACGAGGTGGAGACAGAGGGGTCTCCCGATGACGTCTTGCTGTCGAAGTTCACGATCGTCGTCTGGCTGACGGGAGATGCGACGACGAGTACAGTCACTGCTGATGATACTCTCGCGCTGGGTGCGTTCCTCGATGGCGGCGGCGGCCTGTTCATCACGGGAGCGAACGTCGGTGAGGAGATCAGTGCCTGGCCGTTCTACTCAGATCGTCTGCACGCTGATCTGGTATCGGGCACGACATCGAACTATGTGCTGGAGGGTGTGCCCGGCAGCCCCCTGGGCGACACCGTACTCGTCTGTCAGGAGCTATCGAAGGACGTGATCGAGCCGCTTGCCGGGGCGGACACAGGGCTCGTCTATCTGGATATCGACGGAGGTGTTGCTGCACTCACATACGTCGATTCGGTCGGTCCGGGGGCGACGGGTCACAGGCTTATCTATTTCGGGTTCGACTTCGGATGGATTGACGACTCGTCACCGGTGACGATGCATAAGGCAGAGCTCATGGATTCGGTGCTCACGTGGCTGGCGCTGGTGACTGAGGTGAGCGAGGAGCCGCCGTTCGATCCTGAGCGGCCGCATGCCTTCATGCTAAATCAGAATTATCCGAATCCGTTCAGCCCGTCGACCACGATCTCATATGCGCTTCCGAGGGGAGGCGAGCGGGTCTGTCTGCGTGTGTACAACATCGCCGGTCAGCTCGTTCGCGAGCTGATGAATGAGCCCCAGGATGCGGGGGTGTATACGGTCCACTGGGACGGACGGAACGACCGTGGTGCTCGTGTTTCCTCGGGGATATACTTGTACCGACTTGAGGCTGGCTCGCGGTCGCTCGTACGGAAGATGGTTATGCTGAAGTAGCGGCGGCATCGAGGGCGACTCAGGGGAGGTGGAAGGAGATCGTCTATCGACCGGGGCGCAGGCTTTCGTCTCATTCCGTCGGTGGGGGCGTTCAGAGGAGCGCCCCCTCGCTCTTTTCTCCGGCGAAGATGGAGGGCTCCCCGCGTTCTCTCAGAGTTGTCGGCCGGCGAGGAGAGGGAGGGGGAGGCGGCAGTGATCCTCGAGGGAGCACACCAGACTCTTGCCATGCGGGGACGAACCTGCTAATCTATACTACTGGCAGCCGGTCCCTTGCGCATACCGATGGCCGACCGGGAGACCTGTTCGTGGGGTACGTTCGGGTCGATCTTTCGAGACTGCGATCCCATGTGACAGAAAGAGACTCGTCAGGGGGAGCGGAAGCAGGGTGGGGGCAGGCCTGCTTTCGATGCATCCATGTCATCGAGGGCACCTATCATCGAGGGCACCTATCATTGAGGGCACCTATCATTGAGGGCACCTGTCATCGAGGGCACCTGTCACCGAGACGTACCTGTCACCGAGGCACACCTGTCATCGAACCAGACTTGCCATCGAAGCGCACTCATGATATAAAGAGATTATAGACGCGCACTGAAGGGGGCACAGACACGAGATGAGACTCGACAGGTTCACGCTCAAGGCTCAGGAGGCGGTCGCGGAGGCGCAGTCCCTCGCCGGTCAGCATAAGAACCCGGAGGTCGACGTGGAGCATCTCCTCTATGCCCTGCTCGGGCAGCCGGAGGGGGTGATCGTCCCCATCCTTCAGAAACTGGGGGTGAGCCCACCTGCCGTCCGCGACCAGGTGGGCGAGGCGATCTCACGGCTGCCGACGGTTTCCGGGGTGGTCCAGTCTTACGCCTCGCAGCGCCTGGGTCGGTTGTTCGACCGTGCGTTCTCCGAGGCAGAGGCGCTCAAGGATGAGTACGTGAGCACCGAGCACCTGTTGCTCGCCATGCTCGACGAGCCGGGAGGAGAGGCAGCCACGATCCTCAAAGGTGCCGGCGTGGTGCGCGATGGTGTGTTCAAGGTACTCAAGGAGATCCGCGGCACCCAACGGGTAACGGATGCGACGCCGGAGGAGAAGTATCAGGCGCTCGAGCGGTTCGCCCGCGACCTCACCGACCTGGCCCGGCGCGGCAAGCTCGATCCGGTGATCGGCCGAGACGACGAGATCAGGCGCGTGATGCAGGTCCTCAGCCGGAGGACGAAGAACAACCCTGTCCTCATCGGAGAGCCCGGCGTGGGAAAGACCGCGATCGCCGAGGGGCTGGCGCAGCGGATCGCAGACGGGGACGTTCCCGAGACGCTGCGAAACAAGCGGATCGTCGCCCTTGACATCGGCGCGCTCGTAGCAGGTTCGAAGTACCGGGGCGAGTTCGAGGACCGGCTGAAGGCAGTACTGAAGGAGATCGCCGAGGCCCAGGGAGAGATCATTCTATTCATCGATGAGCTCCACACGCTCGTCGGGGCCGGTGCTGCCGAGGGCGCGGTCGACGCGTCGAACATGCTTAAGCCGGCCCTCGCCCGCGGGGATCTTCGCTGCGTCGGCGCCACGACGCTCGACGAATACCGGAAGCGCGTCGAGAAGGACGCGGCCCTCGAGCGCCGGTTCCAGCCGGTCCGTGTCGGGGAGCCGACCGTAGAGGACACGATCTCGATCCTCCGTGGACTGAAGGAGCGGTACGAGGTGCACCACGGAGTCAAGATCCTCGACTCGGCGATAGTCGCCGCCGCGACGCTCTCCGATCGATATATCGCCGACCGGTTCCTGCCCGACAAGGCGATCGACCTGATGGATGAGGCTGCAAGCCGGCTGCGGATAGAGATCGACAGCATGCCGGAGGAGATCGACGAGGCTGAGCGCCGCATCGTGCAATTCGAAGTCGAGCGCCAGGCGCTTCTCAAGGAGTCGGATCCGACGAGCAAGGCCCGTCTGGAGAGGCTGGAGAAGGAAGTAGCAGAACTCCGCGAGAAGTCGACTCAGCTGAAAGGCCACTGGACGAATGAGAAGGAGGCGATCGGGAAACTCCGCAGTCTGAAGAAGCAGATCGAGGACGCCAGGCTCGCCTCGCAGGCGGCGGAGAAGGTTGGAGATCTGGAGAAAGCTGCCGAGCTCCGATACGGGACCCTTGTCGAGCTCCAGAAGAAGCTCGAGGATGAAGAGAAGAGTCTGGCCGAGCTGCAGAAAGATACCAAGATGTTGAAGGAGGAGGTCGATGCCGAGGACATCGCGGAGGTCGTGTCGAAGTGGACCGGCATCCCTGTGGCCCGGATGATGGAGGGCGAGATCGAGAAGCTCGTCCGCATGGAGGAGCGTCTGGCGAGACGCGTCGTGGGGCAGGATGAGGCGCTGCTCGCGGTGGCGAACGCCGTGCGGCGCGCCCGCTCGGGTCTGGGCGATCCCAATCGCCCGATCGGTTCGTTCATCTTCATGGGTCCGACTGGCGTGGGGAAGACTGAGACCGCCCGCGCGCTGGCCGAATTTCTGTTCGATGACGAGCACGCAATGGTGAGGGTCGATATGTCGGAGTTCATGGAGAAGCACTCCGTGGCCCGCCTCATCGGCGCTCCGCCAGGATATGTCGGATATGAAGAGGGCGGTTACCTGACCGAGGCTGTGAAGAGACGACCGTACTCGGTCATCCTCTTTGACGAGATCGAGAAAGCCCACTCCGATGTCTTCAACGTGCTGCTCCAGATACTCGATGACGGTCGGCTCACCGATGGGAAGGGGAGAACCGTCGACTTCAAGAACACGGTGGTCATCATGACCTCCAACGTGGGGAGCCAGTTCATTCAGGATATCGGGTCGTCGGATCACGAGGAGATGGAGCGTCGCGTGACGGAGGCTCTCAGAATGCAGTTCCGCCCCGAGTTCCTCAATCGTATCGATGACATTGTCATCTACCGCAACCTGAGTCGCGATGACATAAAGGAGATCGTCGACATCCAGCTCGTCCGCCTGAAGAAGTTGCTTAAGGAACGGAAGATCGAGTTGGAGCTCACCCCGGAGGCGAAGGAGCTCATTGCAGAGCGAGGGTACGATCCGACCTACGGTGCTCGGCCGCTCAAGCGAGTCATCCAGAAGTCCATCCAGGATCCGCTCGCACTCAAGATCCTGGAAGGAGAGTACCCCGAGGGCTCGAAAGTTACCGTCGATGTCGACGGGAAGAACGGCGACATCGTCTTCCGGTAACGCACGGGTGTTCCCCCTTTTTGGCTTGACACCATTCTCTCTCTTCCATAGATTGAGACCAACAGCGCGAGGTTCGCGAGCAGGAACGAAGCGGATGGTCCCCGAGTCTCCATTTCTGTAGGGCCTGCGGCGAGCAGCATCAGAACTGAGAGAGGGCGGGCGGCGATGAAGAGACCGAGGTGTATATGGAAGCGATGATCACGATGCAGAGCATCGTCAAAGAGTACCGTACCGGGGAGGTGGTGGTCCAGGCGCTTCGGGGCGTCGATCTCGAGGTAGAGCGGGGGGAGCTATTGGCGATCATGGGCCCTTCCGGGTCAGGCAAGTCGACACTTATGAACGTGATCGGCTGTCTCGACAGGCCAACGTCAGGTCAGTATGTGCTCGGTGGTGTCGATGTGAGTACTCTTGATGACAACGAGCTCGCCGCGATAAGAAACAGGAAGATAGGGTTTGTATTTCAGACGTTTAATCTTCTCTCCCGCACGGATTGCTTCCATAACGTTGAACTTCCTCTCATCTATGGCGGCGTTGCTCGGAAGGTGAGGCAGGAGCGCGCGCGCGAAATGCTCGACAAAGTGGGGCTGTCTCATCGGATGCGGCACCATCCGAATGAGCTGTCAGGGGGTGAGCGGCAGCGGGTGGCGATCGCACGTGCGCTCGTCAACGAGCCCCAGATCATCCTTGCGGACGAGCCGACGGGAAACCTCGATAGCAAGACAGGAGAAGAGATACTGCGCATCTTCCGGGCGCTTCATGCAGAGGGAAGGACGATGATCCTCGTGACGCATGAACGATACGTAGCGGAACATGCAGCGAGAATCGTCCACCTCCTCGACGGGACGATAGCGGAAGACGAGCGGACCTCTCAGAGACCCAGTCAGCCCCCCCGCAAGGAGTGAGCCCGTCATCGTACCCAGGGTCTATCGACTATGTGGGATTGGCTCCGGACGAATCTCGGTCTGAAAATCATTGCCCTGCTGCTGGCGTTGCTTCTCTGGGCTCATGTCACGACGGAGCGCCGCTACGAGTGGGAGTTCGATCTTCCACTGCAGCTCTCGGAGGCCGGTAATGATCTGGTCCTGGCCAGCAATCCTCCCCAGGCCGTCAAGGTCAGGCTTCGGGGGACCGGCAAGAAACTGCTCCGGCTCAGATTCGGCCATCCCTTCGTGCACTATTGGGCACGTGATGTCGAACGAGGCGAAAACGTCCTGCCGATAACTCCCGAACAGCTCGATCTCGTGGCCGATCCCGAGGTGGAGGTGGCGGGAGTGATCGAGCCCACACGGATGAGACTGACATTCGATCGTGTCGCCAGTAAGGTGCTGCCGGTCGTTGCCTCGACCGCCGGAGAGCCGGCCCGAGGGCGTCTCGTCGTGGGCAGAGCGACAGCAGAGCCCGCTGAGGTCACGCTGCGGGGACCTGAGGGTATCGTCAGAGTCGTGCCCCGCCTTGAGACCGAGCCGGTGAGTATCGAGGGATTGTCCGGGCCCGAAACGATGACGGCGAGTGTGCTCCCGCCCAGGGGGAGAGGGTTCCAGATCGAGCCTGAGTCGGTACTCGTCCACATCGTCATCGAGGCGGAACGCCAGCAGCAATTCGATTCGATTCCGGTTGGTCTCGTCCACGGCCGTAACCTCGAAGGTCTCGTCTCCCCTTCCACCATCAACCTCCTGGTCTCAGGCCCGGAGAGTCAGATGGCGACTCTCGTGGCCGACATGATATCGGTCTTCATCGACGTCTCCGACCTCGAGCCGGGTGAATATGTGCTGCCGGCGCGGATCGACCTGCCTCCTGGTATCGCACTTGTGAGGGCCGATCCGAAGGTATTCTCTGTTGCTCTCCGCAGGCAGGGAAGAGCGAGATGAAGTGTACGTGGGTGGATATGGTGCCATGAGCTGTGTGTTGGGGATTGAGACCTCGTGTGATGAGACGGCCGCCGCTGTCGTCGCTAATGGGACCGAGATCATCTCGAATATCGTCGCCTCCCAGAGTGTCCATGCTGAATACGGGGGCGTAGTACCTGAGCTGGCGTCGAGGGCGCACGTCGAGCTCGTCGTTCCGATCATCACTCAGGCGGTGGCAGAGGCATCAACGACTCTGGACGGCCTCGACGGGATCGCGGTCACCCAGGGGCCGGGGCTCATCGGCTGCCTGCTCGTAGGGGTCTCGGTTGCCAAATCGCTCGCCTACGCGCTCGGACTCCCATTCGTGGGAGTCAACCACATTGAAGCCCACATCTTCGCGAACTTCCTCCACTCAGAAGGTCTCCCGCCTCCGTTCCTCTGTCTTGTGGCATCGGGGGGACACACCGACCTCATACACGTCAGCGAACGGTGCGATTATGCGAAGCTCGGCGAGACTCTGGACGACGCGGCAGGCGAGGCGCTCGACAAGGCGGCGAAGCTCCTCGGACTTCCCTACCCAGGAGGGCCTGAACTGGAACGGCTTGCCACGGAGGGCGACCCGGATGCCGTCTCCTTTCCCAGGCCTTCGGTTCCCGGATTCGATTTCAGCTTCAGCGGCATGAAGACCTCTGTCTACTACTACCTTCGCGATCTCTCTCCCGAGGAAGTAGAGCGACGTCGGGCTGATGTGGCGGCCAGTTTTCAAGAGGCCGTGGTCGACACTCTCATTGGTCGGCTCCTCGAGGCAGCTGACCATGTGAGAGTCGATCGGCTGGTCGTCGCGGGCGGCGTGGCGAGCAATCTGCGCCTCCGTGAGAAGCTCGGTGCTGCGGCGTCGGGCCGCGGCTTTCAATTCTCCGTGCCGCCGCCGTCACTCTGCACGGACAATGCGGCGATGGTGGCTGCTGCCGGGTTCGAACGATTGCGGCGTGGGGAAGCGGCCGCTCTCGGCCTGGCGGCGCAGGCCTCGATGCCGCTCCTTTCCGGTGAACGGGGTTGACACAGATTCCCGGAACGGGTATCATTGTTGACCGGTTCTGGAATTGGCCCGGGTAGGTCGGTGGGCCGGCGGCCCGCATGGCTGGCGGGGTGTGCCCCGGAGGTCTGGTGAGAATCAGGGCAGTACAGGGATCGTGTAGGAATTCATGTCGTGGGCATTCGTCGGCGGTTGGGTTGAGGAATGAGTTCGGTGAGAGACGATAGGGAGCAGCTGGATCTGTTCGGCAGATCTCCATCCAGTCCCCTGCTGAAGAGGATCAGAGAGCTGGACATGAAGATGGAGAGAGCCATAACAGATGGCAAGTACGCGCTCGCCAGGCAGCTCGCGAGAGAGCAGGAGCGCCTGTTGGGTAATCTCATGGAGCGGGAGTGAGGTGGGGTAGATCGAGATCAGCTGGTTGATAGAGAGACGCGGATGACACCGCGTCATTTCTTTTGCCTGGGTCGGGAGATCGCGGCCCTGCGGTGGGCAGCCGGTCTGCGTGATGTCCCGGCACGCCGGGGCCGCTTGACCGAGTCAGTGCAGAGTTGGCCACATGCCGCGCCTATGTCCTGTCCGCGGCTCGCTCTGAGTGTGACGGCGGGGCAGCGGGGGAGGAGATACTGCCTGAAGGCCTGTACGCGGTCTGGCGATGAAGGCTGGAATGGTGTGCTGCGGTGCGGGTTGTACGGAATAAGATTCACCTTGCACGGGATGTCTCCGACGAGTCTCGCCAGATTTCGCGCGTCGGCACGCGAGTCGTTCACGCCGTCAATGAGTACGTACTCGAATGTGATACGTTTGCCGGTCGTCTCGACGAAACGCTTTGCAGAGTCGATGAGTGTCGAGAGCCGATGGCGCTTGTTGATGGGCATGAGCCAGGTACGGAGATCATCAGTTGCGGCATTCAGGGAGATGGCGAGCTTGACCTGCAGACCCTCACCTGCCAGCCTATCGATGGCGGGAACGATTCCTGCTGTTGAGACGGTGATCTTGCGCGCCCCGATGCGAAGTGCGTGATCATGATTGATGACACGCACGGCCCGCAACGTCTGATCGTAGTTGAGGAGCGGTTCTCCCATACCCATGAGGACAACGTTTGAGATGCGTCGCATTCCCTCTTGTTCCGCGTTCGCCATATACTCTTCTGCGGCGAGCACCTGTTCGACGATCTCCCAGCTGGCAAGGTCGCGACGGAAGCCCATCTGGCCGGTGGCGCAGAATCGACACTTGAGCGCGCAGCCGACCTGGGTGGAAATACAGACGGTCATCCTGTGCCTCTCCGGGATGAGCACACTCTCGATCTGGAGCCCATCATCGAGATGGAACAGGAACTTGACCGATCTGTCGGTCGTGGAGCTCATCGCGCTGTGGGGGGCGAGAGTACCGATCGAGGCGAGATCTTCGAGCCGGGAACGGAGATCTTTGGAAAGGTCGCTCATCGAGGCAAAATCGGTTACGTGCCTCTGGTAGATCCACGACCAGATCTGTTTCGCCCGGTAGCTCTTAACACCGAGAGAGAGGAGGAACGCCTCCAGTTCTTCAAGTGTCATCTGTTTGATGTTACGGCGCTCCACGTGAGGGTCCTTCCGAAGGCCGGGGATCCCGGCGAGTGACGGGAGTCTAGCCGCCCGCCGCGTGAAGGTTCGCCTATCTCATAGAATACGTCGTTACGATCCTAGCACCCGCCCTCGCAGAAGTCAAGGAGAGCACAGGTCTCCGGAGCATCCTCTCCTCTTGTCTTTTCGGCCCGATTGGGCTATGTTTGTGATGAGAGGGGGGAGCATCCGGCCCGATTCCCGGCCAGGAAGGAGCGATCTGTGTCGTTGGTTCGCGGTTCACTGCTCCTCGCTACTCTGTTATCCGGAGTGCCCTCGGCGGCATCTGAGGCGTCTGATATAGAGGCGCAATACCGCCAGGCGGTGGCGAGAGCGGAGGAGGAGCGACATGCGGAGGCGATCGCTCTCCTTTCCGAGATAGTCGATCTCGATTCTACCCACCACCGGGCTATGGCTTTTCTCGGCTCGCTCCACGCTGAAATGGATCCGGCCGACTATGACGGTGCGATTTCGTCTCTCACACGGGCGATAGAGCTGTCTCCGTTGACAATGGACTATTGGAGGGAGCTGGGGAGAGTCCAGGCCGGTGCGGGTCGTCTCGAGGATGCTGTCGCCTCGTTTGAGCAGGTGTTGCAGCATGTGCCCGATGATACGACTGCTCTCATCAACCTGGGTTACCTGTACCAGCAGGATCCTGTGCGCCAGCTGGACCGCGCAATCGAGTGCGCTGAGCGCGCTCAGCGACTGGCTCCCTGGAATCTCACTAACTATATGAACTTGGGCTACGCGTACGAGAAGAGGGGGGACTTCGAGAATGCCAGGCGGTACTATCGACTTCTCCAGCGGAACTTCCCCCGCCATGATCATCAAGAGTGGGTCGCAGAACATCTGAGAAAGGTGAGCGGATCGGCATATCGGCTTCTGTATACGGTCGAGCTTTCCAATCGGGGTCCAGGTGTTGCCCGTGATGTTGAACTCTGGGTGATGGTCGGCCGCGATTTCCCGCCCCATACACGAGTGGAGCTCGTCGAGTGTCATCCTGAGTGGGAGCGAGTGGTGCGGGACAGCATAGGGCATGTTGTGGCTGGATTCAAGTTCGAGGAGATCGGTCCTGGAGAGGTCAGGTCCGCTCAGCTCGGGTACGAGATAAACGTAGGGCCTGTATCGTATAAGGCATCACCGTCGACTCCCCTTGGTTATGCTCCTGAGTCGATCGAGTATGCCTACTACACGTCGGCTGAGAGATTCATCGAGTCGGATGCCCAGCTCGTCAGGAAGGTCGCCCTGGAACATGCGGACGGAGGCCCTGACCGCCTCGAATCCGCCCGGAGGCTCTATGACTTCGTAATCGACACACTCGACTACGAAGTTCAGACCGAAACGTATGGTGCGCTCGCCGCTCTCAAGGCCCCGGAGCGTACAGACTGCACCGAGTTTGCTGCACTTTTCGTGGCTCTCGCCCGAGCGATCAGGATTCCTGCCCGCATCGTTTTCGGGTTTATCTACGATCAGGAGAATCCGACGAGCGAACAGGCTCATACCTGGGCTGAGTTCCTGCTTCCCGATGGACGTTGGATACCGGTAGACCCGACGTTCGGCCAGCGTTTCAGTGAGGAGTACTTCGCCCGCGTGAGCGCCCACCACCTTGCGCTCTGGGTGCCGTCACGGCTGCTCGAGGGATCGTGGTCATACCGCGCATACTTCTCAGTGCGTGGTAGCCAGGATGCATCTCTTGTGAGCGGGGAGTACGCGAGGATCTTTCCAGTGGGTGGTGCGAGTGGGGATAGCACCGAAACGTGGATGGCGGAGGAGATCGCCGGTGCTCCTACGGTTTCCGTGCTCCCCACGATGACCGGCAGACGGATCCCCCTCAGCTACGTGGTCGGCATCGCAGCTCTCTTCTTCCTCTGGGTGACGTGGCGGCATATCAGCGGGACCCACAAGCTTGCGAAGCCCCGAGATCTGTGGCGACGTGGTTCATGATACCCCGATAAGGTTGCTGAGTACGTCCGGTTGGTGCGGGGCCGGCCGGTGAGGCGGGAATGTGACGCTCCTCCTCGGCGGGCGCATGGCCGAGGAGTATATGGAGGGAGGACGAAGTCCAATGGCCAGAGGTAATGCAGGACCGATGAGGATAGTGCAATCTTGCCTCGTTGTCCTCCTCGTCGCCGCACTCCTCGTTTCGTGGAGTTGGGCTGGCGGGCAGGCACGGCGGGTGATACTGATGATAGGCGACGGAATGGGGCCGGCGCAGGTCGGGCTCGTTCTCGATTATCTTCGCCTGGTGAAGGGCGAGCCCGCGAACATGGAGAAGTTGGCGCAGCGAGGAAACACGGGGTATATGACGACCAATCCGCTGGGCGCACTAGTGACTGATTCGGCAGCGTCTGCATCCGCTCTGGCTACGGGAAGGATCTACGAGAATGGGGTTATCTCGTGGAGCGAGGATGGGGGGGACGTGGTGACGGTGTTGGAGCGGGCCCATGCGGCGCGCAAGGCAGTTGGACTTGTCACGACGACCAGATTGACCCACGCCACGCCAGCCGCGTTCGCCGCGCACTCTCTGTCGCGGAACACCGAAGATGTAATCGCACGCCATGAACTGGTACGCAATAGGATCGACGTCCTGCTGGGAGGGGGGAGCCGCCATTTCGAGGGTCTCGTCGATACGGCAGCAATGCTCGGGTATACGGTGGTGCGGACAGCCGAAGAACTGCGCGAACTCGATCTCAGCCGGTGCGATAAGGTGCTGGGGCTCTTCGCCGAGGGCCATATGGCGTACGAGATCGACCGAGCCGGGACGGATGAACCGAGTCTCGCCGAGATGACCGAGGCGGCACTGGCGCGGCTTGACTGCGACCGGGAGGGATTCTTCCTCGTAGTCGAGGGCGGTCGTATTGACCATGCCTGCCACGACAACGACGCGGGAACAACTCTCCGCGGGCTCCTTGCGTTCGACGAGGCTGTCGGAGTGGCCCTGGCATACGCGGATCGGCACCGGGGCACGCTCCTCCTCGTCACCGCAGACCACGAGACGGGGGGCATGGGGGTGTCACCGGCACCGCCGAATGGCGGGGACGGCAGTGACTATCAGACAGGCTATGGTGGTTCTGATCGTCTCGCGCTGCTCGGGAGTCAGACGTCGTCGTTTGCGCGCGCGGCGTGGGAGCGGGACTCGCTGACCGCCGAGGCGATCAGACAGATCATCCTGGACGTGAACGGTCTCGATATCGGGATCGCGCAGGCGACATGGGCCGCAGAGCTGGAGGAGAGGCCCTTCTTCGGGGCATCCAGATCCAACCTCCTGGGGTGGGCCGTTGGCCCGAGCATGCAGGTCACCTGGGCGAGTTCGGATCATACCGCCACGCCCGTTCTTATCTTCGGCACGGGGCCGCGAGCAGAACGGTTTCGCGGTATTCACCATGTCTCCGAGGTCGGCCGCCTCCTCTTCCAGGTGATGGACCTGAAACACGAGCATCGGCTCGGGTTCCCGTGGGGAGACGGCTCCGAGTCCGGAAGGAAGTACAGGACCAGAGAGAGGACCAAGTAGGGCTCTGGTAGGTGCTTCCGGCCTCGGGTTTGTGCTTGACTGGCCGATAAAGCCATGCTATATTCACCTATCGTGGTGACTTTTTCACGTTAGGCCGCCAGAGCCGTCTTCAGCAGGTACGGCTGGAGGATTGCGGCTCGCGGCCTGGTAATCTCTTTCCGTGGAATGCTCGATGGCAAACGCAATCGTCGGGGTGCTCTTCACTTCGCCAGAGACTGTACTAGATGACTATGCCCGGTTGATGCGGCTCGTTCGCTACGACGAGGCTCTTCTCCGTCAACACGACACGATCCTCAAACTCAACCTCTCGTGGACGCTCTACTTTCCGGCCTGCTCGAGCCAGCCGTGGCAACTCGAGGGTGTAGTCAGAACCATGCTCGAAGATGGGTACAGCCCTGACCATCTGTTGCCCGTCGAGAACAAGACAGTCGTCACCAATCCCATTGAGGGAGCCAGACAGAACAAGTGGGCGGGGGTGCTTGAGCGATACGGCCTCGATTTCATACCCCTGACTGAGGTGGAATGGATCCGGTATGAGTTCAAGGCGCCGCTGTTGAAGCTACCCCGGATATTCCCCGACGGGATCGAGATCCCGAAGATGTTTGTCGGGACGAACGTGCTCCATCTGCCGACAGTGAAGACACACGGACACTCGGTCACCACGGGGGCGATCAAGAACGCATTCGGCGGACTCCTGAAGGAGGTTCGTCACTACGGCCACGAGTTCATTCACGAGGTGCTGGTCGATCTGCTGTACATGCAGCGGGAGCTTCACACCGGCATCTTTGCAGTCATGGATGGAACGGTCGCGGGCGATGGCGCGGGGCCCCGAACGATGAGGCCGGTTGTGGCGAATGTTATTCTGGCGAGCAACGATTCGGTTGCTATCGACGCCGTCGCAGCGGAGATAATGGGGTTCGACCCACTCTCCATTCCCTATCTGGCGATGGCCCAGGAACGCGGGCTGGGCGTTGCTGATCCACGGCAGGTCGAGATCGTCGGCGACAGCATCGAGGACGTCAATCTTGGGTTCCGGAGTGAGCGGAGCCTGGTGATCCGTGGCGACCAGATGCTGAGGCGGGGGTCCCTCCGACCGCTCAAGCGACTTGCGCTCCATTCGCCGCTCTGGGTTTGGGCGCCGGTTGCATCGACTATCTATCACGACCTCCTGTGGTATCCAACCATTGGGCGCAGGCGCATCCGTCAATTTGAGCGGACGCCGTGGGGGAGATTGTTCGCGCAGTACGGGATCGACAGTAGTCATCAGGGAGCAGACATCGATGCTCGTCGCGAAGGAGGGCAGCGAGTACGCACTCACGCAGTCGAATGACCAGTCCAGGGAGGCTCAGGTTGAGGGTAGGTGTTATGCATCGGATCTACACACGTTTATGTGCGGCAGTCGTCGTCGGAGCGCTGCTGGCATTGGGTCTTCTCTCCTGCTCTCCTTCTGAAGGGGGAGAGGCCAAGAAGGGAATCCAGGTCTTCTACTCCGGGAACATGATGAATTACCTGGAGCCGTGCGGGTGACACGGGCGCCGTGACGGCGGGATGGCTCGGAGAGCCACCTACATTCGGGAGAGCAGTCGCGGGGATGCGTACCAGCTCATCGTCGACGCCGGGAACTTCATCCATGTGGGCGACTGGATGAGCCAGATCAAAGTCAGGTACCTTCTGCGGGCGATGAAGATGATCGGGTACGACGCCATTAACGTCGGGTTCAAGGACACGGTACTGGGAGCGAGCCTTCTCTCTGATCTCCGTAGCAGGTACAGACTGCCTTATGTGTCCGCGAACGTCTACTATGAAGATACAGGAGAACTCTTTGCCGAACCGTTCATCATCAAGAAATTCGGGAGGCCTCGCTTCTTCTTCTGGCGTGCTCCAGATGTGACCGTCGGCATTCTGGGATTGAACGGGTTGACCCCGCCACAGCAGATGCCGCCCCAGCCCGAGGATGATCGAAAGCTTATGGTTGGAGACCCCTACGAGGCGGCGCGTGATGCGATGAAGACGCTGAAGGCGAATGGGTGTGATGTCATCATCGCGCTCGTCCAGATGTCGACGGCCCAGTGTGACTCCCTGGTGGAGCTGGTGGCGGGCATCGACCTCCTCGTGGGCGGACGCACATCTCGTCAAACTTTGGAGCCCGAACTCCGGAGCGGTGTCCCCATGGTCGAGCCGGGGTGGCAGGGAAAGAACGAGGGCAACCTTCTGCTCAACCTCGATGAGAGGAATCGCGTGACGTCCTGGGAGGGCAAGCTCCAGAGGCTCGATGAGTCGATCGGCGAGGACTCGACGATGGTTGCACTCATTGCTGAGTACAAGGAAGGACTGCACGAAGCTCAGATCAATCAGCCCAGGCCGGAGAACGTACAGGAAGTATATGCCGGGGCTGAGCGCTGCGGCTCGTGTCATCAGGCTCAATACGAACAGTGGAAGACGACGGCACACGCCGATGCATATGCATCTCTGGAATCCAGCACGAGAGAGGACGAAGGGAAGAAGTTCGAATGTCTGCCATGCCACACAACCGGATTCCGCCAGTATAACGGATACTGGAGCGTAGACACCACGCCCGAGATGGCCAACGTCCAGTGCGAGACGTGTCACGGCTTCGGCATGCGGCACCTCCTGAACCGGGAGCAGGGCGTCGAGCGACATAAGCTCCCGGACGGGAGGTTGATGCCAGAGCTGCCTATAATCACGATGTACACCTGTGTGAGGTGTCACAATCAGGAGCGGGATCCCGAATTCGACTTCCCGGAGGATAGACGGAAAGTAGCTCACTGAGTTCCTGAGATCGCTCAGGCTGTGAGTCTTCTATGGCGAACACACCTTTGAGGCCGCGGGGCTCAGGAAGATATGGACTTGCCTATCTCAGTGAGCTCGCTGAGATGACGGGACTGTCTGAGAAACCTGGTGAGCGTGTCATGTGTCTCAGTTTCGAGACCGGGCACGCTCATTGCTGATCAGCTCGGTCCGGGAGTTCATGCACCAGATCAGCGCTCGGATCCGTGGCGACTCCTGGACGAGGCCCACAGGAGGATTGCTGGCGGGGTGCCACAGACGCCGCCGGCGATATCGGATGGAGGCCCTCGTCCACATGGACCAGATGATGAATCCGAAAACGGGAGCGCGGTTCGCAGTCTGCCCGCCGTGCGCTCCGCTTCCGCGGGCCCGCCGCAGACGTGCCGCGATGGTGCTCTTATCGGCGGTAGCGCTGGCGTCGGCGGCCGCGGCACAGGAGCATTTCCTCGATGAGACGAGCCTCAGGCTTCCGGACTATAACGACAGCAGTTTCGATATCGAGCCCGGCGACATTGACGGTGATGGCGATCTCGATCTGTACATTTCGAACTACGTGCCTGCAGGGGCCAAGAATTTTCTCCTCATAAACGACGGCGACGGATTCTTCTCCGACGAGACGGATACGCGCATGCCCGGTGCTCCCAATGAGCCGAGTCGCGACGGGTCGCTGGGCGACATCGACGGCGATGGCGATATCGATCTCCTTGTCGCAAATGTTGGCTACCAGAACAGACTGTTCGTCAACGATGGCTCCGGATATTTCGCCGAGGAGAGCGCCCTCCGACTGCCTCCGGCCGACGGGCTGAGTTTCGGCGCTGCCCTGGGAGATGTAGACGGTGACGGCGATATCGACATCGCGGTCGTGAATCGGGACGAACAGAACCGACTGCTCGTCAACGATGGTCTGGGCTACTTCAGCGATCTGACGGACTCCCTCCTTCCCGCGGCCAGCAACCCGAGCCGCGCCGTCGCCGTCGGTGATGTCGAAGGCGACGGTGACCTCGATCTCGTCATCGGTAACGACGCCCGCCAGAATCGGTTGCTCATCAATGACGGAAGCGGCCTATTTGTGGACGACAGCCGCAGACGCATGCCCGCCCTCGCCGACACGACCTACCACATCAGAATCGGTGATGTGAGTGGCGACTCGCTGCTCGATCTATTCGTTGCGAACTTCGCCCGTTACTCAGATGATGTCCGGCTGCTCATCAACACGGGTGCAGGAGCGTATCGGGATGAGACGAGCTGGCGGATTCCGTCTGTACCATTCTTCGACGAGGCGACAGATGGTGCGATCGGAGATGTTGACGGAGACGGGGATTTCGATCTGTTTGTGGCGCGGTACGAACAGAACAGCATGTACATAAACGTAGGAGCCGGAGTCTATGTTGATAGCACGGAGACGTGGCTGCCCGAGGATATCTCTTTCAGTCAGGGCGCGGCCTTCTCAGATGTCGACGGGGATCATGATCTCGATCTTCTGGTGGCGAACAGCCCGCAGCGGAACAGATTGCTGATCAATCAGTACGGAGCTCCCGACACTACCCCGCCTGTTCTCGCCGCGTGCTCGCACCCGCCCGATACATACGACACCCTCGGGCCCTATGCGGTCACGGTCACCGGTTTCGACAACACGCTCCTCCTCGATGCCGACCTCCTGTACCGGGCAGGGGAGGAGCCGACGTTCGACAGCCTGGCGATGCGGCCGGTCGGCGGGAGTCTCTTCCGCGGCGAGATCCCCGGCCAGGCTCCGGGCACTGTGATCCGATACTACGTGGAGGCCAGAGATAGGCCGGGGAACGTGGCGCGGACCCCTCCCGGGGCCCCCGTGGAGACGTATGACTTCGAGGTGCTGGGGGGCGTGGGGGTCGAAGGAGAGCAGCAGCCGGCGGCGAACCCGGACGGGTTGCTTCGACTGGGGCAGAACTGCCCCAATCCGTTCTCTCAACTGACGACCATCAATTGCTCTCTTCCGGAGGATTCGCCGCTGCCTGCGATACGGGTATACAATATCTCCGGCCAGCTCATCCGGACGATCGAGGCCAGCGAAGCCATACCCGGTAGGTGCCGGTTTGAGTGGGATGGCCGGGACGAGGAGGGCGTGAGGGTAGCCTGTGGCCTCTATCTGTACGTGCTCGATGTGCATGGGGATCGACAGGTGCGCAAGGCTGTCTTCCTCAGACCCTGAGCGCCGCAGCAGGGATCCCGGACCTGGCTGTGCAGGCGTACGGTGAAAGCGAGACGGAGAACGGGTAGTCGAGCGGTGTGACGGACATTCGGGCGGTCCGACAATTGGTCGAGCGGTGTGACAGACAGTCGAACAGACCAAGGGATTATTTTCAAGATCAGCCATCGACGGAGCGATCTCGGGATAGGCGTAGGTATCCGGGTCAAGAGGGCAGGATGATATCAGGCATCAATCGGGTCCTGAGCACGGTCATCGCCGGAGCCATGTTTGTGGCGTGCAGCATGGCCGGGTGCCGGCCTGTCTCGCCGGGGGAACGAAAAGAGAACCTGAAAATATTCTACTCGGGGAACATGGCGAGCGCCCTCATACCCTGCGGGTGACGGTCCGGCCGCTACGGCGGGATGGCCCGGAGGGCCACCTTCGTCCTGGAAAGGACGTCGCGAGACTCCCACACCCTCGTTGTCGATTCGGGAGGATTCCTGTCGAACGATCCGGGGAAGCGTCTCGCCGCCGAATACATCTCTCGCTCGCTCGGCGCTCTCGGGTGTGCGGCCATCAACGTCGGGCACTTCGATCTGACATTCGGCGGTAACTTCCTCCTCCATATGAGGGATGCCTACCGACTTCCTCTCCTGTCGACGAATATCTTCCATGCTGACAGGCGGACACCATTTGTCGAGCGCTGGATCATCAAGCGTTTCGGCGCTACCCGCATATTCGGTATCCCTGTGGGGGGCGTGCGCATTGCCATCCTGGGGCTTGTCTCCGGCGGAGCGATCCCGAGAGTAGAAGCGGATGATCCTGAGCTCGTTGTCACTGATCCGGTAGCGTCGATCGAGGCGGCGCTGCACAGGATTCGCGGACGCTACGATATCCTCAT
>LJUI01000070.1 GCA_001303705.1 candidate division TA06 bacterium SM23_40 | reverse complement strand
GCGGTATCTGAGGCGAAGCGGTGTCTCAACTGCGCCGGGTGCTCTGAGTGCAAGGCCTGTGTTGCGGCGTGCGAGCCCGATGCAATCCGGCATGGGATGGAAGATGCGTTCGTCGACCTCGATGTGGGCGCGATCGTCGTAGCCACGGGGTATGATCTGTACGAGTGGGAAGGACTCGCAGCCTACGGGTACGGCACATCTCCCGACATCGTCACGGCCCTTGAGTTCGAACGCATTCTGGCGGCATCCGGCCCCACGGGAGGCGAGGTGAGACGGCCATCCGACGGGAGGATCCCCAAAGAGGTCGTCTTCGTTAACTGCGTCGGGTCGCGTGATCCTGAGTCTGGAGTGGCCTACTGCTCTCGTGTCTGCTGCATGTACACAGCCAAGGAGGCGATGCTGTACAAACACCGCGTGCACGACGGCCAGGCATACGTCTTCTATATCGATATCCGCTCCAACGGAAAGGGATACGAGGAGTTCGTCCAGCGGGGGATGGAGGAGGAGGGGATTCTCTTCCTGCGCGGGAAGGTGTCGAAGATCTTCCAGGAGGACGGCAAGATCATGGTGTGGGGTGTCGACACGCTCACCGGCAGGAACGTGGAAGTGGCGGCAGACATGGCGGTCCTCGCCACCGCGATGGTGCCCAACAAGGGCGTCAAGGAGCTGGCGAAGCTTCTCCGCATCGGTACCGATGAATATGGGTTCCTGAAGGAGGCTCACCTGAAGCTGCGGCCTGTCGAGACCCTCACTGCGGGTATCTTCATCGCCGGGGCAGCTCAGTCCCCGAAGGATATCACCGATACTGTCTCCCAGGCATCGGGGGCGGCCATGAAGGTGGTTGATCTGCTCTCCGGCGATGAGCTCGACCACGAGCCGACCGTCGCCTCTGTCGATCCAGAGGTCTGTCGCGCGTGCGGGTACTGCGAGGCGGCGTGTGCATATGGTGCTGTCGAGGTCGACCTCGTCGAGAAGGTGGCGAAGGTGAACGAGATGCTCTGCGAGGGATGTGGCGGGTGCAGCGTAGCCTGCCCTTCAGGAGCCATCAGTCACACGAATTTCAGCAGCCGGCAGTACATGGAGATGATCGAGGTGGCGACCGAAGACTATTGAGGATTCCGGCCCGAGGATGTCAGGGTCGCCCACATGCGGCGCGGCCCTGCGTCGATCGAGTTCGCACAGACTGGCACGGCGTCCAGCACCGCATCCGGGGCGTGAGCCGATAGAGCGATAGGGGTGAGATGCCGAGGAGGAGACTGTGGCGCGAGCGGCAACATCGGAGCGAGAGACAGCGGCCTCCGGGGGAGAGCGGAAGGGAGCAGCCCTGGTGGTAGGAGGCGGCGTCGGCGGCATCCGGGCTGCGCTCGACCTCGCGGAGATAGGGTACAAGGTCTATCTCGTCGAGAAGAGACCGTACCTTGGTGGGGCGCTGGTCCAGCTCGACAAATGGTTCCCCACGAATGACTGCGGGTTCTGCCGGCTCCTGCCGAGCGTGGCGCGGGACGGCGCGGGGGAGTTCTGCCTGCGGCGGGAGCTCGTTCATCCGGGCGTCGTCGTCCTCACCTCATCCGGGCTCGTAGGCCTTGAAGGCGAGGCCGGGGCATTCGTCGCCAGGGTGGCGCGGGCGCCCAGGTATGTCGACCAGGCCACGTGCATCGGCTGTGCCCTGTGCGTAGACGTCTGCCCGGTGGAGACAGACGATCCATTCGACAAAGGTTTGACGCGCCACAAGGCCATCCATCTCAGCCACCCCAATGCCACGGCGAACCGGTATGTCATCGATCCCGAGACGTGCACGATGTGCGGCGAGTGTGTCAAGGTCTGCCCCACTGAGGCGATCGATCTGGAGGCCGCCGAGGAGCTCCTCGAACTCGCGGTTGGCTCAGTCATTCTCGATCCGGGATTCCAGGAATTCGACCCCGGTCCGCTCACCCACTACGCGTACCGACGTCTGGCCAATGTAGTGACGAGTCTCGATCTCGAGCGACTGATAAGCCCCACAGGGCGCGAGCTGAGGAGCGATGCCCGGGAGCCGGCTGAGGCCCCGCTCGTTCGGCCCTCGGACGGTGCACCTGCGCGTCGCGTAGCGTTCCTCCAGTGCGTCGGCTCACGCGACAACGAACGGCCGTACTGCTCATCTGCGTGCTGCATGTATGCCCTGAAGGAGGCGATGCTCCTCACAGAGATCGATCCCCAGATCGTCCCCCACATCTTCTTCATGGACATGAGGGCGTACGGAAAGGGCTACCACCGGTACTACGAGCGCGCGATGAGCGAGGGACGCATTCGCTTCACCAGATGTCGGGTGCCCGCCGTCTCGGAGGAGCGTGAGTCAGGGGATCTGGTCATCACCTACGAGACCGAGGAGGGGGAGCTCCAGCACGAGGCATTCGATCTTGTCGTCCTCTCCGCCGGGCAGGTGCAGCCCCAGTCTACCAGGGATTTAGGGCAGGCACTCGGGGTCGGGCTCAACGAGTTCGGATTCAGTGCTCCTGTAGGATTCTCGAGCACGACGACTAACCGTGAGGGGATCTTTGTCTGCGGCTCGTTCACCGCTCCGTCCGACATCCCCCAGGCCGTAGTCCAGGCGAGCGCGGCGGCCGCCGGTGCCGCGGCGATCCTCGGGCGCGCGCAGGTGGAACCGGAGGCGGTCCCGGCGCCCGCGGAGGAGACAGAGGCACTTACCGGGACCGAAGAGCCGTCTACGCGGGAGGAGGAGCCGCGGGAGAGAGGGGGAATCGCCGCGTTTCTCTGCCGGTGCGGCGGCCAACTCGACAGCTCCCTCGACTTCGGCGCGCTGCGAGAACTCCTCGAAGGGCTGCTCGGGGTATCGAGTGTCACCGAGGTTCCCTATCTCTGTCTTGCGTCAGGGCTCGAGGAACTTGAGAAGGCGATCGCCGAGAGCGGGGCGGAACGGCTGATCGTCGGGGCATGCACCCCCAACCCGTACCAGTTGCTCGTCGGAGAACGGGCGAGGAAGGCGGGAGTCGATACCGGTCTGGTGGAATGGGTCAACTACCGTGAAGGTGATGGATGGGTGCACGCCGATCTCGAGGCGGCGACAGAGAAGGCGAAGGACTTGCTCGCCATGGGATACGAGAGACTGCGGCTCGAGGAGATCATGCCGCCGAAGCCGGGTCAGGTGAGCGACCGCGTGCTGGTCGTGGGCGGAGGTATGGCCGGAATGGCAGCATCGCTCGCCCTCGCCGACCAGGGGATCGGGGTAGATCTGATCGAGCGGTCGAACGAGCTGGGAGGGAACGCACGTGAGATCTTCGCCGTGCTCGGCGACGCCGACCCACGCGCGGCAGTAGCCCAGACGATTGAGGCGGTCCAGGCTTCGTCTCGTGTCAACATCTCGCTCGGCACCGAAGTGACTGATGTCTCCGGCCAACTGGGCCGGTTCAGGGCGGAGCTCCGTCGGCCCGAGGGAGGGACGGAGAACCTCCCGCCAGCAGAAACCGAGTACGGAGCTGTCATCATAGCGACCGGAGCGGTCGAACATGAACCGACCGAATACCTCTTCGGCACAACCGATCGCGTTATCGGACAGCGGACCCTTGCCAGGCGCTTCGCTGAGAGCGAGGATCCGCTCGATGCCAAAGCCGTGGTGATGATACAGTGTGTCGAGTCACGTGAAGGAGCGCGGCCCTACTGTAGCAGGATCTGCTGTTCCCATGCCGTCAGGCATGCGATGGAGATCCGGCGGCGGGACCCTGAAGCGGACGTCTACATCTTGTACCGGGATATGATGCTCTACGGTCTGAAGGAGCAGTACTACGGTGAGGCGAGGGAGCAGGGCATCGTCTTTCTGCGTTATGACGTCGAAGACAAGCCATCTGTCGAGCTGGAGGACGGCAGCCTCGAGGTCAAGGTCATGGATCGTCTGCTCGGAGGCCGCATCGTACTGCACCCCGACCTGCTGGTACTGAGCACCGGTATCGATCCGGAGCCGCCGCCTGCCGCGCCGTTAGAGACTACAGAGGATGGGTTTATCGCCGAGGCGAACGTGAAGTTCCGTCCGCTGGAGATGGTGACCGAGGGTATTCTCTCCTGCGGGCTCGCCCATTCGCCCGGCTCTCTCGAAGAGACATTGTGCTCCGGGAGGGCAGCTGCTTCCCGCGCCGCCGCCATCATCCGGAGATTGAAGGAGGCTCCTCCCCGGCTTGTGTCCGAGGTGCATCGGCGCTGGTGCTCGGGCTGTGAGCTCTGTGTGGAGGGCTGTCCTTTCGGCGCCCGCACCATCGACACTGACGAGAAGATTGCTATCGTCTCAGAGTCGATCTGCCAGGGGTGCGGAGTCTGCGCGACGATCTGTCCCAACGGCGCGGCGAAGCTGCGAGGCTATCGCGAGCGTCAGCTCTTTGCGATGCTCGATGCTGCACTGTAGGGTGTGAGCCGGGTCATGAGGAAGTGCTCTAGCATTGCACGTATGAGGCGGAGGATTGTTGATGAGCGAGAACGGGTTTGAGCCGAAGATCGTTGGGTTCTTGTGCAACTGGTGTGCATCGAACGCCGCCGATCTCGCCGGAACGACGAGGATACAATATCCCCCGAATATCCGGGGCATCCGGGTCATGTGCAGCGGATCTGTCGATCCGGCATACATCCTGAAGGCGCTGCTCGAGGGGGCAGATGGCGTTCTAGTGGCGGGATGTCACCCCGGAGATTGTCACTATGTCTCCGGGAACTACAAGGCGAGGAGACGGGTGACTGCGCTCCGCACGATCCTCCGCACGCTGGGCCTTGAGGAGGACCGGGTATGGATGAAATGGATCAGCGCAAGTGAGGGCAAGAAATTCGCCGAGACAGTCGATGAGATGGTCCGCAGCGTAGAGGCTCTTGGCCCGAGCCCGATGGCCAAGTGCTGGTCTCTGTAGAGGGAGTGACGATGGCTAAACTAGCGAGGCTTCAGATAGATGACGGCGATGTCGCAGGTGCGATACGGGGATTTCTCGCCGGACTCCTCGAAGGTCCCTCGGTCGGGGCGGTCATGGCTCCGAGGGCGGTCCCCTCTGCAGATAACGTGGTGCAGACACTCATCACCGAGCCCGAGGAGCTCTCGGGGATCGATGTCCTCGCCCCGGTCATGCCTATCAATGCTGCGAGGGCCGTCTCCCGACTCACCCGGATCGCGCCCATGGATAGGCCGGTAGCCGTTGTGATGAGGCCGTGTGAGATCAGGGCGCTGGTGGAGCTCACGAAGCTGAAGCAGGCAGATCTCGAGAATCTCATTATCATCGGATTCGACTGCTATGGGGCCCAGCACCTCCGGGCATATGCAGCAGCGAAGAGGGATGGCGGAGGCTCCACCGAGGAATTCTTGAACAGGGTCAGTTCGGATCTCCTCCATGAGAGTCTCCGGTCGGCATGCCGGGTATGCGAGCGTCCCGCTCCTGAGACAGGCGATCTGGTCATCGGGCTATTTGGCGCGGACCTGAACAAGGAGCTGTTACTCATCGCCACCACTGAGAAGGGTGAGGCACTCATCGACGGACTGGCGGCGCCCGAAGAGGGGAGCGACGAGCGCCGCCGCGAGGCCCTGGGCGAGATCATGGCGGCCAGAGAGAAGGCACGCGATGAGATGTTCGCCTCGATTGAGGGAGAGGCTACTGGACTCGAGGGTCTCCTCGCGATGCTGGCGCCGTGCATCAACTGTCACAACTGCATGACCGTCTGTCCCATCTGCTACTGCATGCATTGTTTCTTCGATTCGGACACGTTCGATCTGGAGGGCTGGAAATATCTGAGACGGGCTGCGCGAAAGGGGGCATACCGTATGCTTCCTGACACTGTGCTGTTTCACCTCGGGCGACTCAATCACATGGCGAGTTCATGCGTCGCCTGCGGCGCCTGTGAAGATGCGTGTCCCAATGACATTCCCCTCCTCGCGCTGTTCAAGACAGTGGGCCATCGGGTGCAGGAGGCATTTGAATACGTGGCAGGGAGAGACCTCGATGAGCCCCTCCCGCTCGCTACGTTCAGGGAGGATGAGCTGGAGCCCCGCTAGGGATTGGCCCCGGCGCTGGCCAGGACGTGGCTCGATATAGTATCCGATGTGTTCGACAGAGAGTGATGCAGGCCGAGACTCCCGTTCGATTGCGGGGGCGCCATTTCGGGTGTAGACACGGAGGAAGAGGCAACGATGGAAGACGAGAACGTGACCATCTACATCATGGGCAAGCGGTATGAGGTGCCCACGAGCCTCACCATCATGAAGGCGATGGAGCACGCGGGTTATCGGCTGGTCAGGGGCTGTGGGTGCCGGGGCGGGTTCTGCGGTGCATGTGGAACGGTGTACCGCACGAAGGACGACTACAAGCTGAAGGTGGGGCTCGCCTGTCAGACTGTAGTAGAGGACGGGATGCACCTTACTCAGATACCGTTCTATCCGGCAAACAAGGCCGAGTACGACATTGAGGAGCTCGACGCAAACATCGCTGCGGTCTTGAAACAGTATCCCGAGGTGGCCAGGTGCGTCAGCTGCAACACGTGTACCAAGATATGTCCGCAGGATATTCAGGTGATGGACTATGTCCAGGCTGCCTTGCGTGGCGATATCGCCAAAGCTGCCGACATTTCGTTCGACTGTCTTATGTGTGGGCTCTGTGCGTCGCGCTGTCCCGCGGAGATCGTCCAATACTACGTCGGAGTCCTGTGCCGGCGGCTGTACGCGCGCGACATCGCTCCCCGCGCGCAGCATCTGGCCGATCGCGTGGCGGAGGTTGAGAGCGGGAAGTTCGACGAGGAGATAGCCGCACTCATGGGGGCGGGCGAGAAGGATCTCCGCAAGCGATACAACGAGCGAGACATCGAGCCCAAATAGGGGGAATGAGCGGTGTACACCGAAGCCATGCGGCAATCGATCAAGATACTTGAAGGCACACGCGCATTCAGGAAGACGCAGGAACTGGGTCTCATGAGTCCTGACGAGAAGGCTCAGCTACTCAGGGACCATCACCCCGACTACAAGGGAGAGCAGCAGCGGGAGCTTCGCGTGGGGCCGAGCAGGGGCGATCGTGCTCCCCATGAGATCGCCGATCTCATCGAGGCAAGAAGTCTGGTAGATCCCGAGGACTTCGACCTCTCACGGATCGATCACGATGTCGATGTGCTCGTTGTCGGCGGCGGCGGCGCTGGCGGCGCGGCCGCGCTCCTTGCCCGGGAGAGCGGGGCGAGTGTGCTGCTGGCGACCAAGCTCCGGTTCGGCGATGCCAACACGATGATGGCCCAGGGTGGGATACAGGCTGCCGACAAGAGTCACGATTCGCCGTCGATCCACTACCTCGATGTCATCGGTGGAGGCGGGTTCCACAACGATCCCGCCCTCGTTCGCGCGCTGGTGATAGACGCGCCCAAGGTCATCGGTTGGCTCGAGGAGATGGGCGTCATGTTCGACAAGGAGCCGGACGGGACGATGGTGACGATCCACGGAGGGGGAACGTCGCGCAAGCGCATGCATTCTGCGCGCGATTACTCCGGCGGCGACATCATGAAGGTGATCCGGGACGAGGTGCTCAACCAGGATATCGAGGTGATCGAGTTCTCACCGGTCGTAGAACTGCTCACCGACGGCAAGGGGCGATGCACCGGCGCGATCCTCTACAACATGGAGACGCAGGAGTATTCGATCGTCCGGGCCAAGGCGACGGTCATTGCGACGGGGGGAGCGGGGCGGCTTCACGTGCAGGGATTCCCCACCACCAATCACTATGGCGCGACTGCCGATGGCCTGGTGCTCGCATATCGGGCAGGGTGTGAGCTTGCCTTCATGGACACCATCCAGTATCATCCCACCGGGGCGGCCTACCCGGAGCAGATCGTGGGACAGCTCGTCACCGAGAAGGTGCGGGGTCTTGGGGCGCAGCTTGTGAATGGCGAGGGGAATCGGTTCGTGTATGAACTCGAGACGAGGGATGCCGAATCCGCTGCGATCATCAGGGAGTGCACGGAGCGAAACCTCGGGGTCGTCACGCCGAGCGGCATGCGAGGTGTGTGGCTCGACTCCCCTCTCATCGAGGAGATTCACGGGAGCGGGACCATTCAGCGGCTGCTCCCGGCGATGTACCGACAGTATGAACGGTTCGAAATCGACATGACCGCGGATCCGATCCTGGTCTACCCGACCCAGCACTACCAGAATGGCGGAATTGTGATCGACGATCAGGGCGCCTCTCAGATCGAGGGGCTGTACGTGGCGGGCGAGGTGGCGGGCGGGGTCCACGGGCGGAACCGGCTGATGGGCAACTCCCTGCTCGACATCGTCGTCTTCGGGCGGCGTGCAGGAGCAGCAGCAGCGCTCAGGGCAAAGGAGACGGTTCCAGGGGAACTCGGGCTCGACCACGTGCGCCGCTACCACGAGGAGCTCGAGAAGAACGGGGTCGAGACCACCCGTCGCGCGCCGATGCTGCTCCCGGACTACCGGCCGGACGAGCTCAAGAGCCATCTCATCACGATCGGATCCTGAGAGACTCCCCGCCCTACATCGTAGTAATCCTCAAACATACTCGATATCCGTTTCGCAGGGCCAGCGCCATCGCCGCGTCATCGAGGGGTGTGGCGCAGCCCTGCGACCGTCTGCGGAGGGAACGCCATGGGGAGGAGGTCTCGCTCATGAGGAGTTCATGTTGGCTGGCAGTCGTGCCCGGCATCCTCGCGCTCATCGTCATCGTTTTCATTGTCGCCCTGTTCCTGGTGAAGGTGCTCTGGGCTTGGACGATCCCGGATCTCTTCCCCGGAGCGGTCGAGCAGGGCCTCGTCGCGGAGTCGATATCCTGGTTCACCGCACTGAAGGTCGCCATCTTCGTCGCGGTGCTGGCGGGCCTGGCCGGTGCCAGATCTGGCGGGCGACACAGGGAGTGACAGCCTGCGGTCAATACAGGAACGCAGCGGCAGTTCGAGTTGACGCCGCATGGTGATCACACTATGTAAGGGTCCCGCGGCATCGAATCGGGTCCTGCATGTCGTCCGGCGGGATAGGCGATTGGGGGACGCGTCACAGCAGTGAGACGGGGTGGAGCTGCCCTCCGGCGGTGGTGCGTGGCGGCGGTGGGCGTAGCTTGTTCCGGCGCAAAGGAGGTCGATATGCCGAGAGTGGTTCACTTTGAGATCAACGCGGACGATCCCGCCAGAGCTGCCGCGTTCTATGAGAAGGTGTTCGGCTGGCAGATCAAGAAGTGGGAGGGTCCGGCAGACTACTGGCTGGTGACGACGGGGGAGCAGGGCCAGCCGGGGATCGACGGCGGGATCATGAGGCGGATGGACCCGCATGCCGGCACGTACAATACGGTCGATGTCCCCTCTGTCGACGAATACACGGCAAAGATCAAGGAGATGGGCGGGGAGGTTATCATGGGGAAGCGTTCGGTGCCCGGAGTGGGGTGGATGGCCTACTGCACCGACACCGAGGGAAATGTCTTCGGGCTGATGGAGGAAGATCCCTCGGCGGAGTAGCGTAGCAGACATGGCGACGACTTTCGCTTGACATGTTCACGCCTCGTGTTCTACGATGGCCATCAGACGGGCCGCCGTTGTCGATTCTGCGATGGCCATCGGAATGGCTGCTGCCCGCGATCCGATGGGCCCGATGGAGTATGTCAGCAGGAAACAGGATACAAGATAGAAGCAGGAGAGAGGGACCTGACGGTCCATGCTCGGCAGCACGAGGTAGCATTTCTGGCATCAGGGAGGACGGACGGTCATGCGCTCGCAGGCAACACCGGCTTCATCTCGGCCGCAGTCAGGTGTGGGGCAGAAGGCGCGGAGGAAGCAGCAGGCATCCGACTACGATCGGATCGCTGATGCCTACGAGGCGAAGTACGGAAAGGAACTGACAACGGTTCAGATAGCTCGTCTCTCTAAGAAGGCAGATGGATCGCGCCGGTCCGCCGATGAGGTCATCGAGGCGATAGAGAAGGCTCCGAGAGAACTGGGAAAGAAGCCCTGGCAATGGATTATGCAGCGGCTGTACGGGTGGTCGCTCTGGCCTGATGAGGTGAGAGAACTCCGGGAGATGCTGAGAGAGCGGCGGACAGGGGAGCAGGGTACGGCGGCAGCTCGAGGGCGGAAGAGACGGAGCAGTAAGGGCGACGGTGGCTCTGCCTGAGCCGTAAGTGGCGATGCGCTGAGCCGGCCCCCGGAGACGAAGACAGACCTTCATGCCGGGACATAGAGCCTCCTGCCACGACGCAGGAGGTACTTTTTCATTGACGGTGACAAGGCTCCTCCATACAATAGAGTAGCACAGAGAGCATGAGCAGCAGCTGTGGGGCCCGAGAGGCCTCTCGAGCTGAATCGAACAGGGCTCCCGTTCGCCGGCGGCGGAACGGGGGCTTTTCTCTTTCCCGTCCGGAGCCGGGAAAGCGGCGAGTGGGGTGCATGGGAGGGTCCCATGATCGCGGTGTGGAGATCGTGGTGCGCATCCGATACCGACCGGGAGTGGGTATGGGGGCCTGTGGATACGGGATGAGAGATGGGGCAGCCGGCTCTTTTGACTCTGGCGGCATACGGCGGCGGGATCGTTATCGGGCAGTTCCTCAGCGTACCACCTCTCTTTCTCCTCTGGGCGGTGTCGTGCGGTCTCGCTCTCTGGGTGGGTCTCGTGCTGATCGAGCGGGGTCGAGAAATCCGCACCCCGATTCTTCTCGCCGCCCTCGTGCTCGCCGGTCTCGTTCGATACGAACTCGCGACGGACTACTTCTCTTCCGCACATCTATCCCGGTTTGCCGGGCTTCCCTTTCAGGTGAGGCTTGCCGGCACAGTCATCCGCGATCCGGTGAGGGAGCCGTGGAGGACGACCGTCCTCGTCAGGGCTTTCCGGCTCGGGGTGGGGTCGGCATGTGTGCATGTCGATGGCCTGGTTCAGGTGGTCGGGGCGCACCATCTCCTCGGCGTCTCGTACGGCGATCTGGTCGAGATGAGGGGAGTGCTCGAGGTTCCATCCCCGGCGAGGAATCCCGGTGGTTTCGACCGCCGGCGATATCTTGCGCAGCGCGGCGTGTACGGGGTCATGCGAATCGCAGATCCTGATGGCATTGCGGTGATCTGCCGGGGAGGGGGGAATCCGGTTCTGCGCTGCATCGTCTGCCCGGTGCGACGCTATGTCTCCTGTACCCTCGACCGGTGGTTGCGCGGCGACCCCAGGGCCGTGATCGGAGCACTCCTTCTCGGCGACCGTGAAGGCCTGCCCGGTTACGTAGAGTCATGGTTCAGAACGTCAGGAATGATCCATGTGCTGGCGGTGAGCGGACTCCACGTCGGCATTCTGGCACTCATTGCTACGCTCTTCCTGCGCGGGGTGGGACTCCCCCGCACCGCTGCCTCGCTCCTCACCGCGGTCCTCCTGGTGGCATATGCTCCGTTGACAGGACTCCGTCCGTCGGTGATCCGGGCTGTCGCTCTGTTCGGGATGGGGAGCATTGCCCTCACTCTCGACCGGCGGTTCGATCGGATCAACCTTCTCGCCGCGATCGCCCTCGCCATCCTCGTCGCCGCTCCGCGCGCCCTGCACGATCTTGGATTCCAGCTCTCCTTCCTCGCCACGTTCTCTATCCTGTTCGTCTTTCCGCGACTCCTTGCCCTCCTCCCCGCTGCGGTACGCAGTGGGTCTTCACCTGCCGCCCGCATCTGCCAGGCCCTCGGTGTCTCGGTCGCGGCCCAGCTGGGTACCGCTCCTCTCGTCGCCTATCACTTCTTCCGTCTTCCTCTCCTCGCTCCCCTGGCAAATCTCGTCGTCATTCCCCTCGTCGGCCTGGCCATCGCCCTCTCCCTGGCTACCGTCACTTCTGGCCTCATCTCCTCTGTGCTCGGCCAGGTGTTCGCCGCGGCCGAATGGGCAGTCCTCACCCTGCTCCTCGCGGCGGTCAGGTTCGTCTCCCGGGTGGAGTGTGCGTCGCTTCGCCTCCCGGCCCCGCACGCCTTCTCGATTCTCATGTACTACCTTACCCTCGTGATCCTGTGTCGGGCAACGGACGGAAGGTGCGTACGCAGAGTGGCCCTTATCTGGCTCCTCATTCTGGCACAGGTGTGGGTCTGGCACGGCGTCTTCGCCCCGTGCCGCACCGACCTCCGGGCCATATTCCTCGATGTCGGGCAGGGAGACGCGATGGTAATTACCGGCCCGGGCGGGAGGGTGATGGTCGTGGACGGAGGGCCTGCATTCCGGGATTGGAGCGCGGGAGAGGCGATCGTCGCCCCGTATCTGTGGAGCCAGGGGCATCGATCGATCGACGTCCTCGTGGCCACCCATCCCGATGCGGATCATCTGGGGGGTCTCGTCTATCTGGTTGAAGAGTTCGATGTCGAGGTCGTCCTCGATTCCGGGCTTCCCGGTAACTCTCCCACATATCGGCGGTTCGTCGAGAAGATCCGCCGCCGTGGTATTCCCTACTACCGGATCAGGGCAGGGGATCGGATCGAGGGGATCGGAGCTGCAGTACGTGTGCTCCATCCGCCGCGCGGGTGGGGGACCGATGGCGTCGCCCCGCCTGCAAATAGAAATGACTGGTCGGTTGTGCTGGCGATTGACTGGGGGGAGTGGACCATCCTCCTCACGGGCGACCTCGAGAGGACGGAGGGCATCCTGGATGTGGTGGAGAGAGATGGGCGTAGTATTCTGCTCAAGGTTCCCCACCACGGGGGAGAGGATGCAAACTCGGAGGAGTTCGCGTCCGGCATCGGTGCCGAGGTTGCGGTGATCAGTGTGGGGGCGAGAAACCGGTTCGGACTCCCTGATCCAAGAGTGGTGGAACGGTACAGGCGAACGGGAAGTGCTGTGTTGAGGACTGATCTCGTAGGGGCGATCAGAGCCGGGATCGATGGCCAGCATCTTGTCGTTGACGGTATGGTAGACGAAGGATCCTCCCCGTACCGCGACATTTCTCGGGCATGGTCGGGGGACACGAAGTGACGGTTTGCTGCCGTCAGGATGGACTGCGAGCATCTCGTCGCCTGAG
>LJUI01000069.1 GCA_001303705.1 candidate division TA06 bacterium SM23_40 | reverse complement strand
AGCGGGCCCGGCGGCACGGGGAGCGAGCCCGTTCTCACAGAGGTGGAGATGAGGCTGCTGGAGCAACTCTCCTCGACGCCAAAGCACATCGACTCGATCGTGAGGGAGACGAGCGTGAGCGTGTCGGAGGCGCTCACCTACCTGCTCGCGCTCGAGATGAGAGGGATGGTGCGGCAGATCGCCGGGAAGTCCTTTGTCAGAGCTATGTGAGCGCGATCTGGGACGCAGTGACGGCACGGGTGAGGCTGGTGAGGCGCGCGGCCGAGTGCGATGGGAATCATGGTCGGCTGGCGGCGAAGGTGATGAAGGGCCCGGGCGAGTGCGATGAAAGGTGCGGTGAGGGCCCGGCGGGCGTGAGAAAGGGCACGGTGGGCTGGCGGGGAAGGTGATGAAGGGCGCGGTGAGGGCACGGGGAGCGTGAAAATGGCCATGGTGGGTTGGCGGCGAGGGTGATGAAGGGCGTGGTGCGGGCCCGGGCGAGCGTCAGGAAGGGCACGCTGGGCCGCGGACGAGGACAGCCCGCCTGGAGACGTTGCTCGCAACCGTCTGCACGTGAGATCATCGAGCAGGGCAGCACGTCGACATTCAGGAACAGCAGCATGGGCCTTGTTGTTGTCGGATCGGTGGCGCTCGATACAGTTGAGACGCCGTTCGGAAAGTGCACGGACGCGCTCGGCGGATCAGCAACATACTGTTCGGTGGCCGCGAGTCACTTCACCTCGCCGACGCTCGTCGGCGTCGTGGGAGAGGACTTCTCCGACGAGCACGTTGCGCTGCTTGCCGATCACAACATCGATCTCTCCGGTCTGGAGCGGAGAGAGGGCCGGACATTCCGGTGGTCCGGCCGGTACGGATACGACCTCAACGAGCGCGAAACGCTCTCCACGTGCTTGAACGTCTTCGAGGACTTCGATCCCGTGGTGCCCGAGCAAGCAAGGGGAGAGGGGTACCTCTTCCTCGGCAACATCCACCCCGAAGTGCAGCTCGCGGTACTCGATCAGATGGTGTCACCGAAGTTCGTCGCCTGCGACACGATGAACCTGTGGATCGAGACTGAACGCGAGCTCCTCTTGGAGGTTATTTCCCGGGTGGATGCGGTCATGGTGAATGACGGTGAGGTCCGCCAGCTGACCGGGGAGCCGAACCTGATCATGGCGACGAGTGAGCTGCGCGCCATGGGGGCGAAGATGGTTGTCGTGAAGAAGGGAGAGCACGGGTGTCTCTGCGACGCCGGCGGATCCCGCTTTTTCGCTCCCGCCTATCCTCTTGAGTTCGTCTTCGATCCCACAGGGGCAGGGGACAGCTTTGCCGGGGGGTTCATGGGATATCTGGCCAGGACCGACGATCTGAGCGAGCCGGCCGTCCGGCGGGCGGTCGTGTACGGGAGCGTCCTCGCCTCGTTCTGCGTGGAGGAGTTCGGCCTCCGCCGACTCGCGCACATCGATGAGAAGGCAATCGAGCGGCGGTACCGCGAATTCGGAGAGCTGACCGCGTTCTGAGCATGCGGGGCGGCGCGGCCAGTGAGGAGGCTCGCACGGCTGCCGGGAGTGTCAGGAGACGACTTCAAGTCAAGTCTGAGCATAGGCGGTTATTATACACCACAGCAATAACTTCCGCCTTGTCCGTAATCCCTGAAGGCGGAAGTTTGTGTTGGAATGGTCGGCGTGAGTTATGTCGTATGGAAGGAGGAGGGCACGAGGGTGGCACAAATCCGGGGGGCGGCTTCCTTGACAAACATAGCGAATCTGTGGCCTGGCCGAAGGGTATGGGACGGTCTTTTTTCTTGACGCGATCCAGTCGGCCTGATATAGTTCGCATCAAGGCCAGGTGGGCCTTGACCCGGCGCGAACCCGGCGGCGGGCCATCGATGCACCGACTCAGGTTGCAGGCGGAGCCTCGTACCGAACGCGAGAGGGGGCGATGAGAGGTGGAGGATGGGGTGGCGGTTGTTGGGAGGAAGGGGGGCCTGCGGAGAGCGGGGCTGAGGGTCGGGTTGTAACACAAAGAATATCGCAAGTGCAAACGGCTACATGCCTCGAGCTCAATGACGGGAGCTTCGGGCAGGTAGCCGTATGCATTTGGCGATAAGGGTGAGCAGCGGAAGGGAGGTGGTGACTGAGCATGGAAAAGGGGAGAGGACGCGTGTAGTCACAGTGCACTCTGGCGACAGGAGGATGGCATCATGAAGAACCAGATGAGTGTAGTAATCGCAGCCTTGTGTCTTGGGCTGAGCGCAAGCGTATGCGGAACGATCCTGTATGTGCCGAGCCAATACGCAACCATCCAGGCGGGCATAGGCGCTGCCGCGGAGGGTGACACGGTTCTTGTGGCCGACGGCACCTACACCGGCGACGGGAACTGCGACCTCGATTTCGGCGGCGTGAACATGGTTGTGATGTCGGAGAACGGACCGGAGAAGACCACTATCGATTGCGAGGGGACCGCATCCGAGCCCCACCGCGGGTTCTACTTCCACAGCGGCGAGGACTTGAGCTCGGTGGTACAAGGATTCACGATCACCAACGGATGGGTCGGCTGGGGCGCTGGGTTCTATTGCGGCGTGTCCTCTTCACCAACCATCGTTGGCAACATCATCGCGCAGAATACTTCGTACGGTTACTATGGCAGCGCCGGGATCTTCTGTAGCCAGTCTTCTCCCACGATCGAAAGGAACACGATCACTGGGAACGCGGCTACCACCGGCTTCGCTGGGGGTATCGGGGCCATCGAGTTCTCTTCTCCGATGATCGTAGAGAACACAATCACGGGGAATATGGCGGGACTAGACGCCGGTGGCATTGGTTGTGCCTCGTCTTCCCCAACTATTGAGGGCAACACGATCGTGGGAAATACGGCGGAGGTGAACTCCGGCGGGATCGGTTGCGGTTGGGGCGCTTCTCCCGCGATTGTGGGTAACATGATCGCGGGAAATTGGACAGTCCATGGTTTCGCCGGAGGAATCGGCGTTGGCTACTCGTCTTCCCCAACTATCGCTGGCAATACGATAACCGGGAATGCGGCAGGCACGCAAGGAGGCGGCATGGGCTTTACCGGGAACTGCTCGCCGATCATCGCCGGCAATACTATGACGGGGAACGTAGCCGAACGGGGTGGCGGCATCTGGTGTGACTCCCTCTGCTCTCCGATGGTCATCAACTCTATCCTGTGGGGAGATAGTGCAGGCACGGCCCTGGAGATCTACTTGGACAACACGTTTGGCGTCGGGAGTTCGATCACTGTCAGTTACTCCGATGTCGCAGGTGGTTCATTGGGCGTGTACGTCGCTGCAGGCTGCACGTTGAACTGGGGTGAAGGGAACATCGATGAGGATCCGATGTTCGTGCTGGGGGAGAAGAGTGACTACCGGCTCCGGTGGGGTTCGCCGTGCATCGACGCAGGGCATCCTGACTCGCTCGACCCGGACGGGACGCGATGCGACATGGGTGCGTACTTCTTCGACCAGGACGACTACATGACGCTGTACCTGACGCCTGATGAGACCGAGGTGTCGCCCGGAGGAGTCCTCGGAGTAACCTACACCGCGATCAATCGGTGGGCGCAGCCGGAGACCTTCTGGGTGCTCACCGAGGCGACGCTGCCGAACGGCAATCCCAGGACCGTCATGGGGCCGGACCAGTACACCCTGCCGGCGAATACCACGAGGCAGCAGCACCTCACGCACAATGTGCCTGGTGTGGCACCCCTCGGTCTGTATGGGTATCGCTCCCGGATCGGCGTGCCGCCCTCAACACTGTACGATGAAGACAGCTTCGCGTTCTGGGTGGTGGCGCCGTAGTGCAAATGCGAATTGCGCCTGCTGATAGGCGCGAGAGCTAAGTCGTCCGTTTCGCCGCTCTTCCCCGTTCTGGGGAAGGGCGGGCCTCTTTCGGTGCCATAGTAACTAGTACTTGCGATTGCGATCGGTGGAGAAGACCGAGTGATGGTTTCACAGTTGGAGTCGGAGGCAACTCGCATTCAAGGTAGGCCTGGAGTACCAGGAACGGAGGTATGGCCGGGAACGTGAAAGGATTTTCACCGAGGAGATTGTCGAGAAGGCGGAGGGCCAGTTGAAGCATGGAGATGACGGGAGAAGCAGGTCTTCCTGGTGTGCGTGGTTGATCCGTAGAAGGCCAGAATGTGATGGGTGATGAGCGCGGGACCTGAGGACCTCGATCAGTGTCGGGGTCTGCTGAGATAATCGAGTTCGAGTAGAGGGGCTCGGTCGGAAGCAAGGCGAGGGGGTGGAGGATCCAGTCAAGACTCCCGTCGGTCTAGGTAACCGTCACATTGAGCGCGAGGAATTCCGGGAGCAGGTACCCGTGTGGCAGTTCTGCGACTAGAAAAGGCATGAGAGAACGGCACGAGAGCTGGGCGAACTCAGCGTCAAGGCAATGAATCCATCTAACAATACGGGCCATGGAGCCGCGTCAAAAGATATGAATTGATAGGTCTTGCGATGTTGGGTGGCGATTGTCCTCAGATGCGCCGCGCATAATGAAGAAGAAGCTCAGGGAGTCCTGGTCTGCGCACTCGACGGGACAAGTGAAGCTGGCCTTGCATAGCGGTGTGGGCGAATCACAGCCAAAACGTGTTGACAGTCGGAAATACCTCCTCTAGAATCGCAAGCGCCACGGTGGAGCATTTCTCGGCTCAGTGGAGAACGCTAACAGCCCGAATCCAGCTGTTGACGTTCAGTCTGGCAAAGACGTAGGCCGGCAACTCGCGGGCACCGAGGTGGTGTCCCTCATCAGGGAGCCGGTGGTCATGGCGAGGGTCAGAGTGGGAGCGACAGACTATACCGCTGAAGGAGTGTCGCTTCTTGGTTCTCGACGTTTTTCATCACCGGCATTCGACTACGCGTTGCCCGGACGGCTCGTTCTGGGAATTCGGCCTCAAGGGTCATACGCAGATACCATACAACACCTCCGCAAGAAGCGTGGGGCGTCGTATGATGGCAGGTCCGAGATAGACATTTGATTGGGCACAACTATCGGCAGAGATTCCGATCTGGTTGCACAGCCGGGTACAAGGCTCTGATGCGGAAACCATACTTACCACAGTGAGGCGGGAACATGGTGTCACTGGATCTTTGTCGGTTTACAAGCAAAGGAGGAATGACTAATGAAGCAAGCAATGCTATCTGGAATTCTACTCCTATCAGCAATGTTGGTGGTTTCCTGTAGTGAATCACCGCAAAAAAAGATTGTGGGGGTATGGTATCCTGTTGGGGGCAATGAAGGAGAAACCGTAACCTTCAACTCCGATGGTACTGTTATGTCCTGGGAGGGAAGAGCAGAATGGCAACTGAGTGATGAAGAACCCTTAGTTCTAAGCATATTGGAAGATGGCTCTTTAGAAGCTGAATATCTCGTCACTTTCATTAGTGATGATGAAATGGAGTTTGAACTCAAAGGATATCAAGGGGAAAAACAGACTCTGAAAAGAAAAAGTAGCGAATAGAGCAACTTGCGCCACCAAAACAGCAACCAACCTGACGTGAAAACCTTTGGCGTCGTTGCAGGCTCTTGGGTGGCTTCATGAAAGTGGGTTCGGTGAGACAGAATGCTTGCGGTGAGAATTTTCGCGCAGCCCATATCATTCGCCAGGCGACAAGAGCCAATTACAATCAGGAACTCAGCATGGAAGGTACAGAAAGACACCTTGGGCAGTTGATGTGCTGGCTTGCCATTGCTTGTATAATGGCGTCGTTGGCCTCATGTTCATCAAAGCCAGAGGATGCCATTGTAGGCAAATGGAGCGAGATTGATGGCACAGAGACATTGGAGTTTTTCAAGGATGGCACAGTGAGCGTGGTTGACAAAGGGACAACTAGGACAGGTGACTACAGATTCATCGAGAAGGATAGAATGAGGTTGCAATTGGGTGGGTTGGGCATTCTGGCAGGCCCAATAGATGTGGTCGCAAAGGTCTCAATTTCAAAAGACGAATTGACTCTGACATTGGCCGGCGGCGATGTTGGAAAATACCGGAAGGTAAAGTGAGGTTTCGGGTCGCCCATCAAAACGCTGCACCTCCCGGTCGCATGCGGCTCGCGATCACGCGTGGCTAACGATCACGTGGGGCTGCAGATGACATGCGGGTGCCGATCACCTGCGGCTGTGGGTCACGAGGGTGCGTGACAATCGATCAACGCAGCGACGGCCTTCGGGGTCCCTCCGAATTACCGCAAGAATCTGCTGGACAAACTCGGGGGAATTCGTTATGGTGGGCACGGAGTACGGCAGGAGCCCCCATGATGAGGGGCAAGGCGAGCCTCTCTGCTGAAGGGTAACATGAGCCCGCGCGACGCGGAGCGACATGAGTTCGCATGACGACGGGCGAACACGGCCCGCACATGGATGCCCAACACGGGGGCAGGCGGGCCGAAAGGCCGCGGCACAGCGTGAGGACTCACACTCACGCGGAATGCGAGCTCACAACACGGCGCGCAACGCAAGGCGTGCAAAGCCACGTCTCGCACGAGCGGGCGCGCTGGGGAGCGGGCGCGCTGACGCCGGAGCCCAGCGCACGCGGCAGCGCCTGAGGGGCTTGTGCCCGGTCACCCGAAAAGCGTGGGCGGGTAGTTCAGCTGGTTAGAACGCCGGTCTCACATACCGGAGGTCAGAGGTTCGAGTCCTCTTCCGCCCACCATCGTCATATGTATCGTCATCTCCATACGCCCTTCAATGGACAACTCTCCGCATCAGATGACACAACACAGATCAATGGCACATAGAGTGGAGCGGCCACAGGCCTCCTCAAGCCTGGGTGCATCGCTACCGGATGCACCCCTTTTTTATACTATCCTCCTTGCGCATAACAGCATCTCCGTGCATACTATCCTCCCCCTGAAGGAGGGCTGAATGGAACGTCAACTCCTGTTACTTCTCGACCTTCAGGAAGTTGATACACGGCAGGCGGAGCTTGTCAAACGGAAGGAGGAGCTGCCGAAGGAGATCGCCCGGCTCACCTCGGAGCTAGCGGAGCGGGAAGAGGCTCTTCGTCGCGAGGAATCTGAGTACGAAGACCTCCAGCGGCGCCGGCGTATGCAGGAACGCGAGTTGGAAGGTGCCAACGAGACACTCAAGAGGTACAAGCGTCAGCTCCTCGACGTGAAGACGAACAAGGAATATACCGCGATGCTCCACGAGATCGAGAACCAGAACAAGAAAATATCTGACTTCGAAGAAGAGATCATAACGATGCTCGAGGAGGGGGATACAAGGTCAGCCGCTCTCGAAGAGCACCGCTCTGACCTGGAAAAGGAGCGAGTCCGCATCGAGTCCACCAAGAACGAACGGGAAGAGGAGCTCGGCTCGATCGACGGGCAGGTGGAGGACCTGGAGAGAGCGCGGGCCGAACTCGTCAAGGGGATCGATGAGAGGATCCTCGAGAAGTATGAGCGGATTAGGCTGGGGAAGAAAGGGCTCGCTGTCGTGGCCATTGACAAGGCACTCTGCACGGGCTGTTTCAGCACACTGCCTCCTCAGTTCTTCAACGAGATCAGGCTCGGTGCCGAGATCCACACGTGCGAGAGCTGCGGCAGGATTCTCGTCTGGCGGAAGGACGAGCAGACGAGGGGGGGTGGGTCATCGTGACCGGATCCAAAGGCCGTGCAGAGTTCCCCGACCTCCTCGATCGGCTCGCAGACGGGAAGGAGGGTGCTCAGGCGGCAGTCGATCTGGGGATGAGCCCCGACAAGGCCGAGGAACTCCTCCGCCTCATCGCCACGCGCCTGCGCCAAAAAGGGAGGCGGGAGCTCTTCGTCTTCGTGGACGGCGCATCGCGGGGCAATCCGGGTCCCGCGGGGATCGGTGTCGTCATCCAGGATCCCTCCGGGGCGATCATCAAGGAGGTGAGCCGGGCGATCGGTGAGTCGACGAGCAATGTTGCCGAGTATGAGGCGCTCATCCTCGGACTGCAGGAGGCGAAATCACTCGGTGCCGAATCTGTCTCGATACGGACGGACAGTCAGCTCCTCCATCACCAGCTGAGGGGACAGTATCGGGTCAGGGACGAGAAGCTCCGCGAACGGTTCCGTCGGGTGCACGAGCTCCTGGAGAAATTCTCGAGCTGGGGTGTTACGCATCTGCCCCGGAAGGAGAACCGGCTGGCGGACAGGCTCGCCAATATGGCCATTGACAAAGGAATCAAAAGCGAGTAGGATTGAGTGGGCGGAGGTGACCAGGGGATCGCTCGAGGCGGGAGACCGCCTCGGGAGGAAAGTCCGAGCTCCACAGGGCATGATGCTGGATAACGTCCAGGGGGAGCGATCCTACGGAAAGTGCCACAGAGAGTAGACCGCCAGCCACAGGATCATCTCCTGCGAGCTGGTAAGGGTGAAACGGTGCGGTAAGAGCGCACCAGTTCCGGCGGTGACGTCGGAAGCTAGGCAAACCCCATCCGGAGCAAGACCAAATAGGAGAGAAGTTCCAGAGACTGGAGGCGGAGTTGCCCGCTCCGTTGGAGAAGTATCTCCTCGACTCTCGGGTAGGTCGCTGGACCTTGCCGGTAACGGCAAGGCAAGATAGATGATCCCACCTGTGCCTGGTTCGGCTTCGCCGTTCCTGGCGAGCGGATCGACGCCGAGTCAGGATACAGGAACAGAACTCGGCTTATGGTCACCTCTGTCCCAGTACGTTTTTCGTTATCGAGGATGCGCCGCTCCTGACGGGAGCAGGCGCACCTTGATCCTTATGGGCCCTCGCACCGGCCCCGAAAGACTTGTTCCCCGCGGAAGGAGAGCCGGGCGCGAGAGGGCGGGGATGAAATGATTCTATGACTTCGGATCGCATGTAGGACCGTGGATCGCAGCTTGTAGGAGCATGGATCGGAGCAGGTAGGACCGTGGATCGGAGCAGGTAGGAGCATGCATCGCATTCAGCACTATGGGTTGCAGCAGCTAGCAGCCGGGTCGCAGCACGTAGGAGCATGGGTCGCATGTAGGACCCTCGATAGCAGCAGCTAGAACCATAGACCGCATGTAGGGGCGTGGGCCTCAGCAGGTAGAACCGTGGGCCGCAGCAGGGTAGGACCGTAGATCGCACCAGATAGGTGCATGGTCCGCAGCAGGTAGTACGACGAACCGCATCAGGTAATATCATGGATCGCAGGTGGATCGTTCGGACACAGAGAGAGCCTGATCTGGAGCGTGCACTCGAGCGAGAGCTCGATATGGCGCGTCCTCTGGCCGGGGCGCTGGCGCGTCGCGGGTGTCGCAGCGTTGCCGAGGGTGAAGCGTTCCTCCATCCCAGTCTCAATCAGTTACACGATCCATTCGAGCTGCGCGGAATGGAGCGCGCTACCGATCGGCTCGTAGCGGCGCTGCGGGCCGATGAGCAGCTCCTCGTACATGGCGACTGTGACGTCGACGGGCTCACCGGAACCGCTCTGCTCTGCCTCGCGCTGGGCGATGTGGGGGCGAGAACAGACTACTTCATTCCTGATCGTTTCAGGGAAGGATATGGGCTGAGGCGGACCGGGCTCGAGGTGGCGTCGGCGAGGAGGGCGACGCTCCTCATCACTGTCGACTGCGGGATCGCCGCTGTCGACGCCGTGGACGCGGCGCGGGACCGCGGCATCGATGTCATCGTCGTCGACCATCATGCGCCGCAGGAGATCCTCCCCTCGGCCGTGGCTGTCCTCGACCCCGAAATCCCGGGTTCGGGGTATCCGTTCACGGGCCTGGCGGCGGTAGGTGTGGCGTTCAAGCTGGCGCAGGCGCTGTACCGGAAGCTGGCACGTCATGAGGATGAACTCCTGCAGCACCTCGATCTCGTCGCGCTGGGGACGATCGCTGACGTGGTGCCGCTCACGGATGAGAATCGCGTTCTCGTGAGCGTGGGGCTCCAGATATTGAGCGCGACGCGGAAGAGCGGGCTGGTCGCCCTTCTCGAGACTGCGGGCCAGTCACAGCCGACACTGACGAGCCGCGACGTGCGGACTGCCATCGCTCCCCGGATCAATGCGGCCGCGCGGCTCTCCGAGCCCTGTCTCGCCGTGGAGTTGTTCGTCACTAGGGATGACGCGAGGGCGTTCGAGATCGCAGAGCGACTCGATCAAGAGAACGAGCGGCGGCGGGTGATGGCCTACGCCCTGCTCACTGAAGTGATGGAGAAGATCAAGCAGGACGTGGATCTCTCCTCAGAGAAGGTCATAGTCCTCGCCGGGGAGGACTGGCACACGGGTCTGTTGGGATACGTCGCGGCGCGCGTGACCGAACGTTTCCACCGTCCCGTCGTCCTCATCGGAATCGAAGAGGGCATCGGGAGAGGTTCGGCGCGGAGCATCGCCGGGTACGACATCTCCAGGGCGCTCGAATCGTCGAGGCGACACCTCCTCGCGTTCGGGGGCCACACGCGGGCGGCCGGCCTGACGATCGACGCGGCCGAGATCGATACGTTACGTGAGCAGCTCAACGAGATGGCCTCTGTCGTCCTGAGCGAAGACGATCTCATTCCCAGCCTGGAGATCGACGATGAAGTAGCGCTCGGGGAGGTCGACCTCGAGCTTGTCAGGCAGATCGACCTGTTCGCTCCGTTCGGGTACCAGAACCCGCGCCCCCGGTTCGTTGCACGCGGGCTCAAGCTTGTGGGATCGCCCCGCACCTTCGGAAAATCTCATCTCAGATTCAAAGTCCGCTCAGGGAATCGGGTGGTGCAGTCCGTAGGGTTCGGCCTGGGCGACATGGCGGGGGCGATGGGACAGGGTGAACCGGTGCTCGATCTCGTATTCGTGCCCTGCGAGACCGGGCGCGGCGGGAAGAAGCGACTGGAGCTCAGGGCAGAGGACATGAGATTTCGTGGAAAGAGCATCTAGCGGCCGTCCCCATTTCGCCGTATTATGTACATGTATCGGCGGCGGGGGCGCTTCTCATTTAGCACAACTCGCCCGGAGTGGGCCGTAGCGAGCCATTCCCGGGGGCCGGAGCGGTTCTGGAGCGGTCGTCAAATTAGCGCGCTGCCGGCATCGGTCCTGCTCGGATGGATTCTGGCAGAGACTGTACGCGGCCGCTGTATGGGTGGGGAGATATATCCGCGAGCAGATCGTAAGCAGGTCGAGTCCGCGGCAGGATAGATATTCGGGAGTAGAGCCCAAGCAGGTTGGGTTCTTGGGAGGAGAGACGTTCGGAGAGACCGTATTCGGCCCTCTCTGCTGTCGTAGACAGTGTGGACTGGAGCACAATGTGACCCCTGCCCGCGGTGGGATGTCTGTCTGTGTAGATGGTACCAGGCATCTGACCGTGGTCGCACAGATCGTCGACTAGACCGTCCAAACCGGCCCTGACGGCCGAGCACGGTCTGAGATCGCCATTCGTGTGAATCCTGCCGATAATCGGTGGAATTCCGGAGCAGATCGAGTGCAGTCCGTATCCGCAGTCGAAGAGATACTGAGTGAGCATCCGCGCCTCGATGGAGCGCTGGTCGAGAGGGCGTATCGGTTCAGCGAACAGGCACACCGGGGCCAGTTGCGGAGGTCGGGGGACGAGTTCGTCATCCATGTCCTCGAGGTAGCGAGGATCCTCGCTGACCTCAACATGGATTCGGTGACGGTCGCCGCAGGGCTGCTCCACGACGTTGTCGAGGATACGGAGACCTCCGTCGCAGAGATCGGGCAGGAGTTCGGCGAGGAGATCGCCCGGCTCGTGGAGATGGTGACGCGTGTCGCCTCGCTCCGCGTCGCCACTCGCGAAGAACAGCAGATGGAGGATTTCCGGCGGATGTTCCTCTCGATGGCCGAGGACATCCGCGTGGTGCTGATCAAGTTCGCAGACCGCCTCCACAACATGCGCACCGCACTCTATCTGGAGCCCGAGCGCGCTGTGGAGGTGGCGACGGAGACGCTCGATGTCTATGCACCGTTGGCCCACCGGCTGGGGATCTCCCGGGTCGAATGGGAACTGGAGGATCTGGCGCTCAAGGTCCTCGACCACGAGGCCTACGAAGAGGTAGCCCAGAAGCTGGGGGAGACGAGACGGGAGCGCGAGGCGTACATCGCATCGGTCCGCGAGCCGCTCCTCGACTCCCTCCAGGAGGCCGGGATCGCAGCCACCATCACCGGGAGGCCGAAGCACATCTTCAGTGTCTGGCGCAAGATGCGGACCCGCGGGAAACCATTCGAGGAGATCTATGATCTATTCGCCATACGTGTCATCGTCGAGACGATACGGGATTGCTACCATACTCTCGGCATCGTCCACTCACTCTGGCTCCCCGTCCCCGAGCGGATAAAGGACTATATCGCCACCCCCAAGTCGAACATGTACCAGGCCCTCCACACTACCGTTGCCGGGCCCGGCGGCAGGCTCGTCGAGATACAGATACGCACGAAGGCGATGCAGGAACGGGCAGACGTGGGGATCGCGGCCCACTGGCAGTACAAAGAGCCGGGCAGACGCCGCGAAGGAGTGCTGGAACAGTTCGCGTGGTTGAAGGGGACGATCGACTGGCTCCAGGATCAGATCGATTCCCGCGAATTCATGGAGATGCTCAAGATCGATCTGTTCCGGGATGAGGTCTTCTGTTTCACACCCAAGGGAGATCTGAAGCGTCTTCCCCTGGGCGCGACGCCCATCGACTTCGCGTTCGCCGTCCACACCGATGTCGGGTTTGGATGCATCGGCGCGAAAGTGAACGGCAAGATGATGCCCCTCTCCGCGGAGCTCAAGAGCGGGGACACGGTCGAGATCATCACTGCACCCGCCGTCCGGGCGAGCAGGGACTGGCTCGGCATCGTGCGGACCTCCAAGGCACGGAGCAAGCTGCGGGCCCACTTCCGCGAGCTCGAGGCGGAGGAACATTCGCGGCGCGGCCGGGCGTTACTCGAGGAGGAGGCGGAGAGGCTCGGGCACCGCCTCCAGATGAAGGACCTCCGCCAGGCTGCTGCGGAGCTCGAGTATGCGGCGGTGGATCAGCTTCTCGCCGACGTGGGGAGCGGGGTGCTCTGGCCCGGGCGGGTATTGCGGCAGCTGGGAGTGATGCCTCGCGCCCCCGAGCCGAGACTCCTGATCGGAGACCACCTGCCGGGCGAGGCCGCTGTCGCCGGCGTGAAGGTGGATGGGATATCGGGTGTCGTCATCCAT
>LJUI01000068.1 GCA_001303705.1 candidate division TA06 bacterium SM23_40 | reverse complement strand
AAATGAATTAAGTAGTCGAGGCCCCCTAGTTGATGAGAACGATCTTGCGGACGAGATCTTCCTGTGGCGTCACGAGGCTGTAGAAGTAGACGCCGCTCGCCACGCGCCCGCCCTGGGCGTCCCTCCCGTCCCACGTAACGGTGTACACCCCAGCAGACTGATCTTCTGCAACGAGCGTGCGCACAAGCTGTCCCATCACGTTGTACACGGCAAGCTCTACTGCAGCGTCGCGGGGAAGCCCGTACGTGATCGTAGCCGGGCCGCGAAAGGCGAAAAACGGATTGGGATAGCTCTGGGAAAGGGCCCAGGAGGGGGGCGCAGTCAGCTCGACGTCAGGCTCGCCCTCCACCTCGGTCGGGATCACTTCTCCCAGTTCGGTCGTCCACTTGATCGCGAGACCGTCGTGGAGCGCTCCTGCCTGGGGAGGATAGAGACTGGAATACGTATACTCAAGGCCATCTGTGCCGGATGGGGAAAGGATGCCAACCGTCGCATAGTTGTCGTAGTTGTCTGCATTCAGCACATTTCTGTATTGGAAGACGATCTCCCCGTCTCCCGTCGGCGTGCTGGTGTAGGCCGGGTCGTGAAGGATCACCTGGAATGTCTGGCGAAATGGATGCGCCCAGCTCTGTACGATGATCCGCACACGGCTCCACTCGACGATGAACCGTTTCCCCGCAGCATCGTGGTAGTAGAATATCCCGGAAGAGTCCGGCGAGGGAATGAACAGGTCATCCCAGAACGGGGCGACGACTCCCTTCGGGCAGAGAGGCGCTCCGATCGGCCAGTTGCGGAACCCGGTCATCCACGTCGTGTCCATGGCGATCCACCCATTCGAGCAGACACTGATGCAGTCGTAATCCTCGCCATAGTATCGGAACGTGAACGGGAGATCGAGCACGGCCGTCGCATCGAGCTGATAGCCGTAATCGTCGATGTTGAGCATCGACCCCCCACCGCCGTAAGCGGGGTCTATCTCGATCCACTCGAAGCGGGGGGCCTCGGCGTAGCGTACCGTATCTCCGCTGTCGAACGCATAGTACCCATAGATGTCAGGTCCCAAGGGATCGTCTTCGCCTGCAGCCCCGACATGGAGAGAGAAGTCGACGATCTGGCGGTAGCGATGTGCATTGGGCAACACCCCGCTCAAGACGAGAGAGAAGTCGACCTTCGTGCCCCGGGGAATCTCAGGTGCGGCGGACAAGAAGAACGGGTCCTCTCCATTGCCTCCACCACCGTTCGCCGCGATATCGCCGAACAGTGCCTCGCCGCCGAGGATATCGATCCCGGTGTGAGACGATTCGAGGGAGCCGTGTACTGAAGTGATGCCGAGCGGGCCGCTGTTTGCCAGTGAGATGACGAGCGAGGCCGATTCGCCGGGGTCGAGCACTCCGTCATCGCCGTCGTCGATCACGCGTCCAGCATAGGTGAGACGAGGGGCGCCGAGGAGCAGGTCGAAGCCAGCATCCCACGTGTCGCCACTGGCGGCCGACATCTGAAGCTCAAGCTGTGCACAATGGTCATGGGGGCTGAGTGGCGAGACATCGACCACAAACGGAGCGAGTGGAACTGCAATGTCGCCCGGTGGGATATCTCCGAAGAGCTCGATCGAATCGATCACCGCAACGTAGGGATCGGTCGAATGCAGCAGTGATCTCGGGTCGACAGCGGTGCTGTCGAGGCCGAAATTCCTTATCTGGACGGCAAGCTCGATCCTCTCACCCGGGTTGATGACGCCATCCCCGTTTCCCTGGCTTGCGCCAAGGGTGTCGTCATCGATCGAGTGGGCCCAATACCCGAGACAGAGCGCGTCACTCTCGGCGAGCAGGTGCCCCGTGTACGGCCGGCTGTTCGCCTTCGTCACTGTCACCGCTATCGAATCAGGGACCTGGATGTCGACGATGAGTCGGGCCGAGCCCGATCCATCGGTCCACCCGTGAGCGGCTTCGCTGCCCACGAGCGACACGAGCGCATCTTCGATCGGCAAGGCGGTACTCGAATCGTGTACGGTCACCTCGATGAGGTTCGTACCCACCGGAATACGCTCCGGGTGATCGACCGTCATCGCCTGAGGGGCCGCGGTCCACATCGCCAGGCCGGGATCGCCCAGGATGTTATAGGTGTGGAAGTAGCACTCCACCGAGTTGTCAGGCCCCCCTGAACCGCGGTTATGGGGGAAATCATTGTACAGCTCAAGCTTCCCTCGCAGCAGCGCCAGGCCTGGCGTGGCGAGCCCCTCCTCGAAGATGCCGTGGTATATTCCCGTATCGAGGCAGTTATTGAATCGAGTGTGCGTATAGAGTTCGCTCGTCCCGATGTAGGTGACCGCTCCTCTCGGGACGAGTGCGGATCCGGCCCGTATCCACGCCTCGCCAAAGCACTCAGGCCACTCGTAGTCGCCCCCCTCACAGACGATATCCGTCACCACCGGGAGACGATGGCCGTTGCTGAGAGCATAGACGTAGCCATTGGAGAACCCTCCCCAGTACGCGAACCCGCGATAGTTCACGAAACCAACGCCCTGGTTGATCGAAGAGAAGACCGGCGAGGGGTTGATGTACCAGGAGTACCATACAGTATCGATCTCCGAGTACCCGTGGTCGAGCATCAGATTCTTCACCCACTCTTTGGTCCACAGGCACGATATGCTCGTCGTATCGGCAATCATGAGGGCCCGCTCGAACCAGCCCGGATCGGCAACATGAGGATCGCGCTCGTACGAGAGGATCTTCGCCACAATCGTCTCGAGCTGACTCGACGTGCGCACTGAGAGACGTCCCACCATCACTTCGGGGAAATAGTCATCTCCTTCCAGAAGTCCATACGGCAGATCCGTGACGTCTGTCTCAGCGTCTGCCTGGTACGTCCACGTCGGCACTGCGATGTCTCCGTCGATGTCGCCCACGAGCACTACGTAGGTCGGCGGCGGGTCCCAGTTATCGTACGCCCATTGAATGTAGGTCCGGATCTGATATTCCGAGGGTCCGATCTGAGACGTCAGGGCTACGGCCGTGTCGTGTCCTACGAGCCGCTTCCACTCAACGAGCGGCAGGATTCGGTCGTACTCGCTGTCAGGGACGATGAACAGATACGCCCCTGGCTCCCCGCTCCCCTCCAGCGGAGACACGTGCTCGGGAAGCAACGACCCATAGAGCGATGCGAACGGCCTCGACCGTGCGCGCGCCGGGCGCACTTTCTCGTTCACCCCGGCCACGCCGTCACACTCCACCTCAACGGTCAGTTCCGTATATACACCACGTATCGTCCCCGCAGAATCGAAAGCGACAGGCACGATCGTGAGCGGGAGCAGGCGGAGATCGCGCAGTATGACCGGCTCGCCGGCCTGGACCGGCGTCCCTGTCCCCCCGGTCCCAGGCCCTGCTTCACCGGAGGCCGCGAGACCCGTTGGATCGTGCGAAATCGCACCCTCGTGATCGACCATCGTGGCATTGGTGATCCGTACACGAACCCGACCCCGGTCGGCCAGGCGGACAAACGCGGCTACGTCCGGATACGGCCCGGACCGGCGAAGCTGATCGGCCGGTCCGGCGGTCTGGACCACATCAGCATCGGATGAAGGAGAGTACACGTGATCCCCCGCGAAGGAATGCGCCGCCTCCAGCCACGCCGTCGCGGTACCTGACGGCAAGCTGTAGTTGACCCGCGTCAGTTGGCCGTCTATCGTCACGGATTCGAGCAGGACACTCTCTTCGACGGCCCTGGCAGCTGTCCACATCGCGTCCTCGGTATCAGTGGAAGCTGCCCACGTACTGCCGCTCACTACTCCCCACACAGACACCACGAGAAGAGGCACGGATATGATGAAGCGCACGCTCATGCTACTACCTCCATCACGTGCGACCCTATTCCCCAGGTGCCGGAGGACCCTCAACATCCGGGTCCGACCTCCGAGATGCCAGCAGGACCTCCGACATCCGGCTAGGAGCTCCGACATGCGGGCAGGACCCCTGGCTGCCAATGCACGCCCGGCCCGGGGGGAAAAAAATGGCCCACCACAGCAGGCGCGCCAGAAAGTGGGTCACACGACTTCCATCTGACACACCGGGCAAGAATCTCCATTTCAGGTAGTGCGTACCCGGTTCAATTTACATATATCACACTCATCTCTTTCCGTCAACCAGAAAAAGAGAGAAGTTGCGCCGAACAGACCCCCTATGTTCCCGGGAGACGCCATCGATATCGGCAACTGCACGAACAGGATGAACAGGCACAAGCGCGATGCGGATGCCCACGTGAGGACATCGTATACTTGCCGCTCTGTTTCCGATTGACATCGATCGCATTTTCGTGTATCTCTCAGCCGGTGGGGACAGCAGGCTCAGCCCGATCTTCAGACCTGGATGCCGAAATGGCGTTCTGATCGGTTCAAGACGACCCTGAGGGAGATGTAGCAATGGATCCAGAGGAGAATGCAATCAGGGAGAGAATCCTCCAAGACGTGAGACCATGGGGGAAGTTCAGACGGTATACGCACAATGAGGAATGCACCGTCAAGGTGCTCACCGTGGACCCCAAACAGATGCTGAGCAAACAGTCCCACGAGCACAGAGACGAGCTCTGGGTCATACTGGACGAAGGTCTTCAGGTAGAGCTCGATGATGAAGTACTGGAGCCGAAGCCCGGCGACGAGATCGTAATTTTGAGAAGAGTGAAGCACCGGCTCGCTTCGCGCGGCGCACAGGGAAGAGTACTGGAGATCTCATTCGGGCACGCCGACGAGGACGATATCGTGAGGTTCGAGGACATGTACGGCCGGAGTCAGACCTGATCTCGGCGTAATGGGAGTATCGGCGATGGTGGAGATCCTGACGATCGATGTCGGTCATCTGGTGAATGACGAGGATTCTGAGAACTTCCTTTCGCAGTCGGCATTTCGATCAATCGACGAGCGATACGGTTCTCCATTCGATGAGATACGAGATGCCCTGGAGAAGAACGACCTCCCGATCGCCCGCCCGTTCTCAGATCCTTCCCTGCCGGCTGTCAGGGAGACAGCCGCGTCCCTGCGCGAGAAGTACAGAGATTTCATCCTCTTCGGTATCGGAGGGTCGAGCCTCGGATTCCGCGCCATCGAGCAGACGCTGAAGGGGCCGTTCCATCATCGTCAGGCGCTTGCCCACGACGAACCGCGAGTCCTGGTTCTGGACAATGTCGATCCAGTCATGGCGGAGCAGGTAGGCGCCTTCCTCGATCCCCGAACGACCGGCCTCATCTACATCAGCAAATCCGGCTCGACGCCGGAATCGGCCGCCAATTTCCTCCATTTCCTCGACAGATACGCAAAGGCAGGGGGCTCTCAGGAGGATATCGTCATCATCTGTGCCCCCGGCGATAACGGCATCAACCGAATAGCGAAACGCCTCGGGTGTCACACCTTCCATATGCCGCCAGACCTGCCGGGGAGGTATTCCGTTCTATCCCCGGTGGGATTCCTCCCGGCGGAACTCATCGGGATCGACAGCAGGCAACTGCTGGCTGGGGCGCGGGCGACCCATCAGGCCATCCTCGATACCCCCGCCGGGCAGAACCCTGTTCTGCTCCTGGGATCCTGCCTCGCTGAACTCGCCGCCAAAGGTAAGTCGATCCACGTGCTCTTCAGCTACGGCACGTCGCTCGCTCAGTTCGGACTCTGGTTCGTGCAGCTCTGGTCGGAGAGTCTCGGGAAGAAAGAGTCAACGGCTGGAGCGATCGTCAACTCAGGCACCACCCCGCTGGCGGCCCTCGGCGCCACTGATCAGCACTCACTATTGCAGTTGTTCAAGGAGGGACCCAACGATAAGGCGTATGGATTCGTCACCATCGACGCCTTTACCGCCGACGTGAGGATCGCCGGGGGATTCCCCTCAGAGAAGGAATATTCGTACTTCGCGGGCCACACGATGGGCGAGCAGCTAAAGATCGAACAGCTGGCGACCGAGATGAGCCTCGTCCGCGCAGGACGCCCCTGCTATCGAATAGTCCTGAGGGACATCTCCGCTCACACGCTCGGCGCCCTGTTCTACTTCATGGAGGTGCTCGTCATCTTCATCGCCAGACTCTGGGACGTGAATCCCTTTGACCAGCCGGGAGTCGAGGAAGGGAAGCAGATGACGTACTCCCTCATGGGGAGGCAGGATTATGCATCGCTCCGAGGGTTTTATGAGAAGGAACTCGCGTCGTTTGAGGCCCAGCGCATCCTTCTGTCCATACGTGATCGATCCTGAGAGTCCGACCCACTACGGTTCTCGCAAGCCTTTCCCGCCCCTCCGCATCAGCATCGCCATCATGACCACCCCTGCAACGATGAGAGCCAGGCTCACGATCTGGTTCACATTGATGACTGCTGAATCGAGCCGCATCACGACGTTGCTCTCCTCATAGAAGCGAAAGAAATCGAGGATAGTTCGACCGAGCCCGTACAGGACGAGGCCTGCCGAGAAGATGACGCCCGGCTTCCTGCTCCACCGCTCTAGCGCAAGGAGCAGGCCGAAGGTGGCGAGACCGGCCAGGGCCGAATAGAGCTGTGTCGGATGGAGCCGCTGGCCCGGGAGGAAGTAGCTCGCTGCACACCCCGCGGGGAAACGTACCCCCCACGCCATGTCCGTAGGATGGCCGAAGCAACATCCATTGAGGAAACAGCCGATCCGCGTGAAGAAGACGCCGAGGAAGAAGGCCATTGCCACGCTATCAGCGACCTGCCCCAGGGGAAGCCGTTTCAGGCGGAGGAAGACCGCGCCAGCGATGATGGCAGGAATGAGCCCCCCATACAGCTGAAGGCCGCCCTTCCAGATCACGAACACGTCGAGCGGCCGCTGGATGTAGTCCGACAGATGAAACAGGACAAACATGAGTCGCGCGCCCGCGACGGCACTGAGGAGCACGACGATGGCCAGATCGGCAATAGGCGTCGTGTCTACACCATATCGTGCCATACGTCTCATCACGAAGCCGATGCCGACAAGGAAGGCAATGGCCAACATGAGGCCATAGCTGTGAATGGATAGCGGGCCGAGATCGATCAGAATAGGTTTCAACGCACTTTCTTTCCTTTGGAGGGACGAAGCCTCGTCCGCGCGAATCGCCCGCCAGATAGCCTCCGGGCTAGTACTCGAAACGCCGCCGGCCAACATTCATCAACACGCCGACCATGGCCAATGCCGTCATAAGTGAAGAACCCCCATAGGTGACAAAGGGGAGGGGAATCCCTGTCACCGGCATTAATCCTGTCACGACGCCGATATTGACGAATATCTGGAATGTCAAGATCGAAACGATCCCGACAGCGACCAGGGAGGCAAACGGATTTCTCGCCTCAGCTGCATTGCGCAGCCCCAGGTAGATGAGGATGAAGTACAGGCCCATCAATACAAGTACGCCGATCAAGCCGAACTCCTCGCCGATCACCGAGAATATGAAATCTGTGTGGCGTTCCGGAAGAAAGGCCAGCTTCTTCTGGGTTCCCGCCAGATACCCCTTCCCGAGCAGCCCGCCGGAGCCGATGGCGATCTTCGATTGGAGGAGATGCCATCCTGCTCCGCGGGGGTCAAGGTCCGGATTCAGAAAAGCCAGTATCCTCCTCCGGTGGTAATCCTTGAGCAGGGACCATGCCAAAGGAGTGATGATACCGGCTACCGAACTGGTAAGAAAGACTGTGAGGGCGTCGATGACCCGCACCCGTGCTGCATATAGGATGACGACGAGGGCGATCATGAATACCGCCCAGGTGATGAGCGAGAAGGCGGTAACCAGACTGATGAGCGGCGCGACGAGAAGGAGCAGGTATGCGATATTGACGCGCCTCCAGAAAAGCATGAGGATGAGGGGGGCCCCCAGGCTCGCCGCCGTGCCGAGATCGGGCTCGAGAAGGATCAGAACTGCGGGAAGGGCGACAACCGCTGCTACGAACAGGATATCTCTTCTCCTCGACTCTCCGCGCTTTCGCCCGGCGAGCAACTTCGCCACCGTGAAGATGACTACGAGTTTCGCAATTTCCGATGGCTGAAAGTGCAACGGTCCTACACCGATCCACCGTCTCGCCCCGAACGAGGCGGGTTCGAGCAGCAGCAGAACGAGAAGGATGAGGACAGCTGCATACAGAGGATAGGCAAAGGCCTCGAAAAGCCGGTAGGGCACGACCGCGGCCGCGACCAGACCCACCAACCCGATACAGAGCCAGAGGATCTGTCGCCTCACATACCCTTCCAGAGCCGGATCTCCTCGTGTCGCGCTATTGATCATCACCACCCCGAAGACCGAGAGCAGCACGACGACAACGAGCATCACGATCTCTGCTTCTCTCACGCCAGAGACTCCTGTCCGTCATCGGACCCCGTATGCAGCGGCCGAACCTCGTGTCTCACCTGGCAGCCGCCACATGCGACATGCTCAAGAGGTAATGCCGCATAGCTCTGCCCACGATGGGAGCTGCCACAGATCCACCGTGCCCCGCGTTTTCGACGACCACGGCGATGACTATAGATGGATCCTCCATCGGGGCATATCCGACGAACCAGCTGTGGTCCTCACCATGCGGATTCTGGGCGGTCCCCGTCTTCCCGCAGACGTCCCAACCGGCGACCCCTGCCAGCTGGCCCGTTCCCTTTTCGTCGTTGACCACTCCCCACATAGCCTCGCGCAATACGTCGAGCGTTGCTGGAGTCAGATTGAGAGTCAACTCGCCGCGACTCGCCTCCTTCAACAACCTCCCCCTCCGGTCGACGATCCGGTCGAGCACGTGAGGTATGTGGACCTCTCCGCCGACCGCGAGCGCACCGCAGAACGAGGCTAACTGGAGCGGAGTGACTAGCGTCTCTCCCTGTCCGATGGCAAGATTGAGCGCTACCCCGGGGGACCATCCGCCCTCGCCGTATCTACGATCGTACCAAGTGATGTCGGCAACCAGTCCGCTGGCCTCGCCCGCAAGATCGATACCCGTCGGCGTACCGAAGCCGTATCGTCTCAGATGCCGGGAGAGCCGGTCAACACCGAGCTTGCTGCCGACCTGATAGAAGAAGACGTCACACGATTGGACGATTGCCTCTACCGTCATCAATGACCCATGTCCCTCAGGCCGCCAGCACTTGAACCTGCGACGTCCATATTGGAGGCCGCCCTGGCAGGGGGTCAGACGAGTCCGGGCATCTATCAGTCCTTCCTCCAGCGCAGCGGCTGCCGTGGCCACCTTGAGGGTCGAGCCCGGGGGGTAGCAGCTCCAGATCGCGCGGTTCCACAATGGAGAAAGAGGATCTCGCCGCAGCGACGACCACTCCTCCGGCGCGATGCGGAAAGAGAGACGATTTGGATCGAAGTCGGGAACCGAGACCATCGCGAGTACGTCGCCGCTCCGAGGATCAAGGGCGATCGCGGCCCCGGCATCGTACACCTCCAATTCGTCCTCGAGGACCAACTGGAGCTCGTAGTCTATCGTCAGATGGACGGTGGATCCGGGCGTCGGGTAGACGGTCTCCTTGCCGGGAAGGGGGCCGATCTCCCGTCCCCGCGCGTCGACTTCGACGAACTCCACACCCTCCGCACCTCTCAGGTACTCCTCGAACGCTTCCTCCACTCCTGTGCGCCCTATGAGATCGCCATAATGGTAGCCCCGTTCTCGAAGGGTGAGGATCTCTTTCTCCGACACCTCTCCGAGATAGCCGAGCAAGTGACTGGCTAAGGCTCCGAACCGATATTGCCGTATCGGCTCAGCCTCGACCATCACTCCTGATAAGTCAGAACGGTGCTCCTCTATTACAGAAACGATTTCGATCCCCACTCCTCTGGCAATCTTCACGGGCTCCAGAGGGTGCACATCCCTACCCGTAATCCTCTCGTGTATCTCCTCGATCGGCACATCGAGCACTCCGGCGAGCTTGGCTATGGTCCCCGTGTCGGCCTCGACCACATCGGGCACCACGGCGATCACGTAGCCAGGCCGGGAATCGACGAGGACTCTGCCGTTCCGGTCGAGGATGACACCCCTCGGGGCAGGATTCAGAATCATGCGGATCCGGTTACGCTCAGAGAGCTCCTCGTACCGTGCTCCTTCAACGATCTGCAGTTGCGCAATACGCCCAACAAGCAGAACGAAGGCGATCCCGATGACAACGATAAGCTGCCGCCTCCTCTGCTCCTGCCCGTAGTCTTCTGCCATCCTCATGTCGGCGCTGTCCTCCACATCCGGAGGCGATCGAGCAGTATGAACAAGAGACTACCGACGGTGGCCGAGTAGATCGCCCCAGGCAGGGCAAAACGGATCATAGTGGACAAGAAGGGCGGGAAACGAAACGAGAAGTAGATCAGATAATAGAGCAGATCGTGCGCGAAACAGACGGCGAAGACAATCGCCCACCTTTCGGACAAGCCCTTCAGGTAGATACGTCCCTTGAGAGATCCGAGGAAGAATCCGACCAGAACTTTGATGAGGGCATTGAGTCCGAGCTGGTCCGGTGCCTGGTATAGATCCTGCACGAATCCGATCGCGAAGCCCGATACGCTGCCCCACTTCCTCCCTTCGGCAAGGGAGAGATAGATGAGCACGATGAGCAACAAGTCAGGACGAACGCCGAGTATCTCCCCGATATTGAGCGGACTCATCTGGAGGGACAGTGCCGCGACTACGATGAGAATCGTAGCGGCGAACTTCCTCATTCGATATCCCCTTCGACGATGAGAGACCGCTCGGCCTCGCCTTCAGTCACGGTTGTGGAGAGCGCTGGACGGGTCTCGGGCTCCAGCTCGAGTGCCTCTCCCAGACCACCTCCTGCAATCACGAAGACTTCCTCCACCTTCGACAGATCTGCCGAGACTCTCACGATTACTCTGCGGAACAACCCCTGGGCCTCGGCACCGACTTCGACCACGGTGCCCACACGCAGCCCCTTTGGGAAGACGCCACCAAGACCGGAGGTGACCACGAGATCCCCCACCTCAACGTCGCCCTGTTCGGGAATCATCTCGAGCGTGCAGAGGAAGCCGCCATGCCAGGCTAGGATACCAACGACCCTGCTCCTGGAGACGACACAGCTCACTCGGGAGTTGCGATCAATGAGAGTCTGGACGAGGGCTGTTTCGGGATAGACATCGATCGTCTTACCGACAACGCCCTCAGCCGTCACCACGGCCATGTTCCTCTCGACACCGTCCCGGCTCCCTCGATCGATGAGGACCGAGGAGCTCACGCGACTCGGACTTCGGCCGATGACCTCTGCCGGCAGCACTACGAAACGGCTCTTCTCCTTGAACTCGATTAATCCCCGCAGCCTCTCGTTCTCATACTGCAGCTCTGCCAGCTGGTCATTCTGGTAGGCGAGTTTCATCACGAGCATCGAGAGCCGACGGTTCTCTTGGCGCAGGTCGACGATGTCCCTCGCCAACACGACCACCCTCTGAATTGGAGCAAAGAGGACGCTCGATACGACCCTGGCGCCCTCCATCTTCAAGTCCTCGCGCAGAAGCAGCATGCTCACCGAGGCCAGCAAGAGAACAGTGAAGAGTGATTGATCTCGGTACCGTACGAGAAGATCGACCAATCGCTGCATCCTATTCCTTCCTGCTTCGAATGAGCACTTTCTCGAACGCGTTCAGGTTTTCGAGAATCCTCCCCGTGCCGAGCACGACACACTCAGTCGGATTCTCCGCAACATTAATCGGGAGATTCGTCTCCTCTCGTAACAGCGCATCGAGCCCCTTGAGGAGAGACCCACCGCCTGTCATGACGATCCCCTTATCGACGATGTCAGCTGCCAGTTCGGGCGGCGTCTTCTCCAGCGCAAGCTTCATCGCCTCCACTATCATGTAGACCGTCTCCCTGAGAGCTTCCCTGATTTCAACAGAGCTTATTCTCAGAGTCTTCGGTATCCCCGCTACGAGGTCACGTCCCCTGATCTCCATCTCCTCCTCGTCACCGACGGGATAGGCCGATCCCACCTTGAGCTTGATGGCCTCTGCGGTCTGCTCGCCGATCAGCACGTTGTAGGTCTTCTTGACGTAATTCCACACCGCTTCATCCATCTCGTCCCCGGCGACACGAATCGTGCTGTTCGAGACGATGCCCGAGAGCGCGATTACAGCGATCTCAGTTGTACCGCCTCCGATATCGACCACCATATTCCCGGACGGCGAATCGACAGGGAGCCCCACACCTACTGCCGCGGCGACCGGCTCCTGGACGAGGTAGACCTCGCGGGCGCCCGCGTGTTCCACTGAGTCACGTACCGCTCGCTTCTCGACCTCAGTGATACCAGATGGCACGCAGACGATCACCCTGGGCCGTATGAATATCCGCTTGCGCTGGATCTTGGAGATGAATCCGCGCAGCATCTCCTCGGTCACCTCGAAATCGGCAATAACGCCATCTTTCATCGGCCTGATCGCGGCGATATCTCCGGGCGTCTTGCCGAGCATCTTCTTCGCCTCTGTGCCCACGGCGATGGTCTTGCCCGTCGCCTTGTCGATCGCTACCACAGATGGCTCATTCAGCACGATCCCGCGGCCGCGCACGTAGATGAGCGTAGTGGCAGTTCCCAGATCGATAGCCACCTCGTTGGTGAAGAACCCCGACACTGAGTGCCAGAAGCCGCCAAACATTCCACCGCTCTCCTCTCGGGCTGCTTCGATAGTCTGTGCTCTCATGGGTTGCCTCGACCTCGTCAGACTTGTACAGACGCCGAATCCCCTGTGCCGGCGACAGACGGACGCCGGACATCCTTCTCTTCACCGCAAAAGCTAACATAGAGCCACGTTAGCGTCAACTGATTTCTCAGCCGAAATTGCCCCGAGATCCTCGACGCTCGCCGAAATCCCTCTGCCTGCCGAGCGGCTTGACACCAAAGAGCAGCGGGATCGACGATACCGCCAATCCCGCTGACCGATAAGCTCTTCTACGGCCCTCTCAGGTGACCGCGCCTCCACATTACTTGATCACCACGAATTTTCCTACCTGCACGTCCCCATTATCATACTCGACCGAAAACAGATACACTCCCGATACGATCGCCTGTATGTCGCGCGATATCAGATTCCACGGCTCGCTCGACGCCGTCGCCATCGCCTCACCGCTCGGATGGTCGACGGTGTCCACCAGATCACCATCCAACGTGTAGATCCGTATCGTGCACCGGGACGGCAGCCCGAAAAAGTCCAGACGCCGGGAGTGCTCTGTCCACCCCGCACGATCCGAATTCTCCCAGTGAACCGAATCATA
>LJUI01000067.1 GCA_001303705.1 candidate division TA06 bacterium SM23_40 | reverse complement strand
AGAAAGGGTACGGGCGTCGCTCAATGGTAGGCATCGGGCCGCCGGGTGAGGACTGCACCGAAGCGACTTCAGAGCCACGGAAAACCCAGGGGGGAAGGACCATGATTCGGTATCAGATAGTCGGTCTTATGTCCGTTCTGCTCGCCAGCGCGATACTCATCCCAGACACAGGGGCCCAGCCCATCCTGTTGTGGGATTTCAATACGAGCGGCGGAGTGTACAGCGCAATTCCCGTCAATGACGTGGATGGCGACCTTGTCCCGGATGTTGTCGCCGCCATCTACTACTCTGACCCGGAACCGAACCTCTACTGTGTGAGCGGAACGGACGGCGCGCTCATCTGGGCGAGCTCCGACTGCCAGGGCACGTGGGGCAATCAGGCACTCGCGGCGATAGAGGATGTGACCGGCGACGAGATCGACGATGTGATCCTGGGCACGCCCGGCGGAATCGCCCCCGGATCCTCTGTCTTCCTCAAGGACGGAGCCGACGGCACTACAGTCTGGACCTGGTGTACCTACACCCAGGGACCCAATTGGGGCTGGCTCCACGAGGTAGCACCATATCCGGATGTCGATGGTGACGAGCTGCCCGAGGTTGCGGCCGCCGCCGGGGGAAACTCGAGTGACCGGAGCGGGACTGTCTTCCTCTTCGACGGTGAGTCCGGCGACACCATCTGGACCTGGCGGGTGCCTCTCGACGGCGCATGGTCTCTCGCCGTCATCGCTGACATCAATGGAGACGACGCCGACGATATCATAGTAGGGGCAGGGGGTAACAGCCTCGATAACCGCGTCTGGGCTCTCGACGGCCCCTCCGGCTCATCCATCTGGCAGCGCGACCTGGAGGCCTCGGTCTCCGATGTCGCGATCATCGAGGACATCAATGGAGACGAGATCGAAGACGTCGTTGCGGGGGGATGGGCTGACTATGTGGCGTGTCTCGACGGCACGAACGGGCTCGTGCTCTGGACGAGAGACATCGGCACCATCATCATGGAGCTCAGCATCATACGCGACGTGACCGGCAACGGGATCGACGATGTCATCGTAGGCTCCTGGTCTAGCTCAGTCTATTGCCTCGAGGGTGAGTCGGGGGAGATCATCTGGTCGGTCTGGGTCGGCTCCGACAACTGGTCAGTCGACGCTCTCTCCGACGTGAACGGAGACGGGGTGGATGACGTGGCGGTCGGCTCTCTCAATGGCTATCGGGCTGTCTGCCTCTCCGGCGTGGACGGAGCAGAGATCTGGTCCTATCCGACTACAGAGCGTGTGTACGATGTGAGCTCGGCCCCTGACCTCAACGGCGATCACCTGCCCGACATTCTCGTCGGCCTGCAGGATCACGGCTATGCGCCGACACATCTCCTCGCGTTCGACGGCGATGCCCTTCCAACGCCTGAGATCACGCTCCTGCTTGCTCCCGATCAGCGCCAGCTCCTGCCGGGCGAAACGCTCTCATACCGCGCGACCGTATATAATAACACCCAGACCCAGCTGAGCGCCTGGTATGTGGCGGAGGTGGAGCTGCCCAACGGCAATCCATATGGGCCGGTCGTCGGACCCGTCAACTTCGTGCTCGAACCAGGCCAGATGAAATCACGCACTCTCTCGCACACAGTCCCCCCCACCCCCCCGCTCGGGGACTACGCATACAAGGCGAAAGTGGGCAATCCACCGAATACCGTGATAGACGAGCGGAGCTTTCCATTCTCCGTCGTGCTCGAGGGCGAGTAGTCCGCAGCGCGCGGAAGGCGGCCGGCGATGATCGTCTTTGGACCCGTCCCATCGAGACGCCTCGGGCAGAGCCTCGGCATCAACAACATCCCGCCCAAGCACTGCACCTATTCATGCATCTACTGCCAGCTGGGGAAGACCCCTCGGAGGGTCATCGAACGCACCCGGTTCTACGATCCGGAGGAGATTGCCCGCCAGGTCGAGGCGCGGCTCGAGGCTGCAGAGAAGAAGGCCGAGGCGATCGACATCCTCACGCTCGTCCCCGACGGAGAGCCCACGCTCGATCTGAATCTCGGAAGGACAATCGGTCTCCTCAAAGGGCTGGGAAAGAGGATCGGGGCCATATCGAACGCCTCCCTGCTGTGGCGTGAAGATGTTCGGACCGATCTAGAAGGGCTTGACTGGATTTCCCTCAAGATCGACACCGCGAGTCAGGAGGTCTGGCAACGCGTGAACAGGCCTCATCCTGACCTGAAGCTCGATCAGGTCCTAGAGGGCGTCGCCGACTTCTCTCATCACTTCAGAGGGGAGCTCGTGACCGAAACGATGCTGGTGAAGGACATCAACACTGCTGCCGACGGACTGGCGAAGGCAGCCTCCTTCATTGCAGGTCTTGCTCCGCAGACAAGCTATCTCTCCGTTCCGACGAGACCGCCGGCAGAGCGCATTGTCGCCGTCCCTTCGGAAGAGATGGTCAATACCGCGTACCACACCTTTGCCGAGAGATCCCTCGCGGTCGAGTGCCTGCTTGGATATGAAGGAAATGCATTCGCGTTCACTGGAAACGTCGAAGAAGATCTGTTGAGCATCACCGCCGTCCACCCCATGCGAGCCGATGCCGTGGATATCCTGCTGGCGAAGGCGGGGAGCGACTGGGCCGTAGTCGAGAAGCTCATCGATGATGGGAGAATGGTCGAGCTCACCTACCGCGGCAGGCGGTTTTACATGAGACGACTTTGTGCCCCCAGATAGGTACCGGTGGTACTCCATTCACTCGCCCCCGCGCCCCTGAGGAGACGCGACCGATACAAGGGAGCTGCAAAAGGGATGCCTCTCTCGGTGCACTTCCGGGATCGTTCGGAAAAAGGGCATTGACAGAAGAGAGAGAGTTGGCCATTATCTCTTTGCACGCTGTAGGTTATCATCCCTACCATCTCGCGCACGCCGGAGGTGACAACGAGAGAAGGAGGCAATCATGCACTCTCTGCGCACCAGGAGCCTGCTCACCGCGGCCGCAACGGCCTTCGCGGCCGCTCTCCTCATCATCCTGCTTGCCGGCTGTAAAGGGGAAGACACGCCCGCGGAGCCGGAGCCCGGAATAGATCTGCCCGTGACGGGCGACCACGTCACCGATGCTCAGGGCAATGTCGGTTTCGATCTCGGGGGGCTCAGTCTTGACATAACGGTTCAGGACGCCGCCCAACAGCCTCTCGAGGGCATACTGCTCAGAGTATCGCTCAGCTCGAACTACGTCTGCGTCGTGGCCAATGACAGCTCCTCACAGTACTACCCGGACATCGCGATCGAAACTCTACCGACCCACGCCTCCACGCAGAAGCCGGCGAGGAGTCCCGCCGCCTCACAGCAGACGATATATATCGTCATGACACTCACTGAAACCACGCTGCTCGTCTATGAGTATGCGACCGACCCCGACCATATCGGCGACCTCCGGGACGAGCAACACATCACCTGGGTCTGTGACAGCCTGAATGCCGAGGACCTCCTCGCCGTCATCGCATCATATGAGGGATGGGTTCAGCAGATCGGGAAGATCCTGCATGTGACCGAGACGGCCGGCGAGAAGCTCGGGTATACTACGAGGACCATCGCCTTCGCCGAGGATATCGTCAATGCCGGCCTCCCCCTCTTCGTGGCGCTCCTCGGTGAGGCACTCGGGATCTTCGGCGATGATATCGGCTATTACTGCTACGGCACCCACTCCGACGGAAGGGTCATCACGCCGATCTATCTCATGGACATCGAGCTCCACCGAGACTTCGAGCTGCGGCTCACGCTGACGTGGGGGCAGGACCCATCTGATCTCGACAGCCACCTCTGGACACCGGAGATCGAGGGCAGCACCTACCACGTCTACTACGCCAGCCAGGGATCGCAGGAATCCGCTCCCTACGCCGAGCTCGATGTGGACGACGTCACGAGCTACGGGCCGGAGAACATCACGATCTATCAGTTCTTCCCGGGAACCTACTACTACTCTGTCTTTCACTTTTCTGGCGCCGGGACGATAGCGACTTCCTCGGCGAACGTCACCGTCCTCGGACCCGAGGGCGAACTCCACTCGCTCGATGTCCCCCCTGATTCCGCCGAGGCGAACTGGTGGTGGAACGTCCTCACGGTCAACGGCGAGACGGGAGATATCACCATCGTCGACGAGATCAGTCCGAATCCGCCAATGCCCTATCTCGCAGGGCCCCAGGACTGGAATCGCCCGAAGTAGAAGTTGTCCGCCCGGACGACGAATATGACGAAGACGCCCGTCACTCTGCGGAGTGGCGGGCGTCGTGCGTTCCCCCGGGCGAAACCTCGGGACAGAAGAAAACCTAGAGCGGATCGAGCTGTACTCCCCTGAACACGATTCTGTTCCCCACGAAGACGGGTACGGTCTTCGGCGCGTACCCGTCAGCGGAGAACGTCAAGTGATAGGTCGAATTGCCGGGCAGAAGCTCGATGTAGCGGCCGTGCCCCGGCTCGGTGCGCCGGATCTCCCCTTCTACGAAATCTATCTCCTCGATCTCATAGGTGGCCACGAGCGGGTCGCCGGTCGTCGAGTCAGTCACCCTGCCCGTCACTCCCGGCGCCACGAATGGAAGGTTGAGCATGAACCGCCACCCTGCCCTGTTCTCCTCTACGTGCTGTTGCGCCTGCCAGAACGGAGGCTGGAAGTCGTACCCTACTTCGAGGAGATAACATACGACCCCATAGGTGTGGTACGCCTCCTCGGGAGCCTCCCCCGTCGACGATGGCGATCGCGATCCGTAGTTGAGTTTGCTCTCCAGATAATTCCGGATTGTATCATGCTTCAGCGGCTCAGCCATCGTGAAGTAGACATACGTATCGAGTACCTCGTCACCATAGCTGTGATAGTCGAGCATCACCACGGGCACGAGATGCTCCCAGAGCGCAACCATCGTCTTGTTCTCCGGCTCTGACAACGGCGAAGGGCCGGTGTAGACCTGGCTCCCCGGATTGCTGCTCCAGTTGCCCCACACGCGCCACCCGAACGGGTAGTTCCGATTATTGTCCACACCCCACTCGTCCCCGCCGTTGTATCGTCTATTCTTCCGCCACCACTCGTTGTAGTCCCAGACATACTCAAGCCCGTCGGGATTGACGCAGGGGACGATCCATATCTCCATCCGGTCCACCCACTTCGTCACCATCGGATCGAAGTCATAGAGGCTGGTCAGCTGCTCACAGATGTCCATCCCGATCACATGGGTCACCAACTCCCGGGCATGATGGCCGCATTCGAAGACCACGGCGGCCTCGTCCTCGTCGTCCGCGACATTGTCACTCACCTTGAGGGCATAGATGTGACGCCCCTCGTGTGTCTCCGGCACATCGAGGTACGTCGTCAGGTCGACACGCTTCGCGATCCCCGGATACTGATTCTGGATATCCAGGAGCCCCTGCGCAATCTCATCGTAGTCGTAGTACTCCGCCTGTGGGGGATCGCCGTAGACGAGCTCCCTGAACGGCTGAGAAATATCGATTATCTGGCCGGAATAGCCCCGGGCGAGGAGCTGGTCGAAGCCCCCCCGGGAGACTATGATTTCGACCATCGATGCGGCAGGGTGCATCCGCACGACATCGTGTCCCTGTTTCAGCAGCTCTCCGAGGTCCTGATCATAGTTCTGTAACAGAAAGCTGGTCCAGAGCAGGGGATCATTCCCCGCACACCAGGCGGACAATGGGGCATTCAGGACCACTGCGCATGTCGCCGCCACGAGTGAACCCACAAGAATACAGTATTTCGTTACTCTCATTTCAACTCCCCTCTCCTACTCGCCCTCCAGAAGTTCCCTCAGTCTCCATGAGCCCGAGGTTCCGGGCTGTCTGTGCTACCTGTATCGCATATGCTACATACGATGATATCGCAATGTCTACCCTCTCGTCAAGCGCGATCTGGCGGGGCGGGCGCGACAATCTATGGCGAATCCTCCTCCCCGCCTGCGGACGGCGGCTCACTACCCCCTTTTCCCCCGGACCCGGATGAGATTACTCCCTTGCACCCGCCCCAGTTCCGCACCATCCACAGTACAAACAGCCCGGCGAGGATGCCGAGCATCCCCCCTCCGATCACGTCAGAAGGATAGTGGACTCCAACGTACACACGGGAAAAGGCAATCAGGGAGGCGAATCCGAAACCCAGCAATCCAAGGCGCGGGACCCACGCGCTGAAGACTGTGGCAAGGGCGAACATGTTGGCGGCGTGAGCAGACGGAAAGGACCCGCCGCCTGCACCTATGAGAACCCTCACGCCATCGAGGACAAGGAACGGACGGGGCTTATCCAGCCAATGCTTGAGTGAATGACCGATCACGCCGTCCGTGAGAGCGACAGTCACCACTATAGCGGCGAGAAGCCATCTCCCCCTGCGGCCGCCGAACGTCACCAGAAAGAGCGCGATTCCAACGATGATAAGACGCCAATGAGCGATATCGGTGATAAATGGCATCACCACATCGAAGAGCTCATTGGCCATATAGTGATTGACGAGACGGAATACGGCCACATCTAAGGCAAAGAGCCGAGACGTCACCATATCCCACATGGGCACTCCAGCTCCTGCGACTCCTCCGGGGCAATTGGATCGGGCACCCGATCGGCTGCTTTACAGACCACTCCCTAACGACCCCTCTCGGAGCCGCTTCTTCTCATGTGACGCTCGACAGATTGGATCTTTCCATCAAGACGACCTGTCGCTCCCTCGCGATCATCGACCTTGATCGTCGTCACCACCCTGACCGAATCCTCGCGCATCCGCTCATGACAACGACGTATCAGATCGAATACTTCATCCCAATCGCCCTCCACGATCGTGGACATGGGCGTCAGGCGATGATCAAGCCCGCTCTCCTCTACCAGCTCCGTCACACGGGCGACGTACTTCCCCAGGCTCACACCTTTGTCGAGCGGAATGATCGAAAAGGAGACGACCACTCGCTATTTCCTCCATTCCTTCGGCCATAGGCCGGTTCCATGACAGTCGTTACAGATCCCCGATCCCATATCACGGCCAAGGTCTGGCTTCGTTGTATCACAGAAGACGCAGCGCTTTCCGTGGAGAACGCCGCTACCTCTGCAGGCGGGACACTTGCCGGTCCCCCCACACGGACCACAGGCCTGATTGGCTTTCACCCCTTCCTCCCATCGAGTGCCGACTCGAATCTATCGAGAAACCGTCCATCCTCACCTCAAGCCACTCTCCGGCTAGCAGGTGAGATGAAGAGCGGCCACTACCATCTGTCCCTGGCTCATCTCATTGAACAGCTCGCATGCCCGGTCGGTCCTCTCTACGATAAGCTTGATCCCTCTCACCTCGATGGCACTGGCCACTTCCGGGGGAACTCGCATGATCCCATTCGCGCCCGTTCCCACGATGAGAACCTGGGGTGCCGCATCGAAGACATCCTCGAGATCTCCCATATCGAGAGAGTGGCCCTCCTTCCGCCACCAACTCCCCTGAACTCTGTCAGGATAGACAATAACATCAGCAGTGAATGGACGGCCATCGATAACGATACGACCGAACCGATAGGAGTCGATGTGCATGTCCCCGTCCCTGACCAGCACCCAGACATATCGTCGGGGCTACTCGATCACCTTGTAGACGTGGTCCCCCTGGCGACACCTATCACTCACCTTGATGCCGATAAGATCGCCCGACCCAGCGCGTTCGACCGATTCGTGTTCAATCTGGATCGACATCACCATCTCGGTCAGATCAGTCGTATGGCCCTTGATGTGAATCGTGTCTCCGACGGCGATCTCGCCAGTAAGCTGAATCCCCGCGACCCCGATCTTGGCAAAATAATCCTCGACCTTCCCTATCTCCAGTTCCTCCATAGCGCTCGCCTCCTCCTGATGCCTGACATACTGATCTCGTGGCCTACCGTGTCTGTGGAGAGTCCTGCCCCATCCTCATCGTGACTACTGGACGTGCGACCCGGGTATGCTCACCTGCCCTGACTTCCGACAACTCGCCGGATCGCGGCGACACTTGACAAGATCGAGCCCATCGCCTAGCATCGACGCTACGAGTGAAGGACAGCGCCTGCAGAAGAAGCACGGCCTCGCCACTCGTCTCGATGCTACATACCGATCACGAACCCGTGTGCGTTCCACGTAAGGAACGCAATAGATAGACATTGGTATGCTCGGGCCCATTCTATCGATGCACAATGCTACCGTCAAGGAGAAAACTATGGGGTCGTACGAGGTGCTTGAGCATACTGCCGACCTCTCACTCACGATCCACGGGACGACGCTCGAGGATCTGTTCGCGACCGCGGCCCGCGCCATGTTCGAGTGCCTGGTTGACATCGGCAGCATCTCGGCGAGCGTCGAGATGGATATCCACGTCGTGAACGGCGACGAGGGTGTGGAGGAATTGCTCGTCGAGTGGCTGCGGGAGCTTCTCTACCGTCTGGCGACAGACGAGATGCTCTTCTGCCGGTTCGATATCGGGCGGCTCTCCGACCGGGAAGTTGTGGCCCGCTGCGCAGGCGAACTCGTCGATCCAGAACGGCACCGACTGAGGACCGAAATCAAGAGTGTTACCTACCACGACCTCGAGGTCCGCCAGGAACCTCGGGGTTGGGTCGCCCACGTCCTATTCGACATCTAGTTCCTGTCTGATCTAGTTCCTCCCTGGATTTGGTCTATCTACGGTTCAGGTACATCCGCGGTCCCGGTCCACCCACGATCCCGGTCCATCCACGATGCCGGCCCATCAACGGTTCAGATACATCCGCGGTACCGGTCCATCGACGAGCCCGTCCATCCACGGCCCCCGTCCACCCACGATCCCGATCCACCCATGGTTCCGACCCCCGTATGTGCCTGGTTCCCGCCCGGACTGAGTCTCCCTCCAGATCCGGTCCCCCCGCGGATCGGGTCCCTGTCCTGACGCTTACCCGATCGGATCCCCGCCCACATCCAGCTCCTACCCCGGACGCTTTCTGATGCGCGCAAAAACGGATCCCCATCACCTTCCCTTTGTTCAGCCTCCTCTCGTTCATGACTGCACAGATGCAACGGGCCCCAGCACGCCTCGGGATCGGACCCACCACGAACACGCCCCCTTGCCGGAAGCCGCCGGCGGCGGCCGCGCACACCAGGAATTTGACACTCGCTATTGACATGGAAACCGATTCTGTGCTAGATTTGACTGGGTTGTGAAAAGATTCACGTACTGCGGCGAGGCGGACACCGATATCCTTCGGCCACACAGGCCAGCCCGACATAGGGCAGGCACCGGGCTCGACCGGGGAGGCGGAACGTTGCAGAAAGTGTCAGACTGGACCATTCACCGGCTCTCAAGCTATCATCGGCTTCTCTCCGAATTCGCGAACGAGGGCAAAGAGTACATCTCTTCCCATGAACTGGCCCAACGGGCTGGCGCGACTCCTGCGCAGGTCCGGAGAGACCTCTCCTGCTTCGGGACGTTCGGCACCAAGGGAAAGGGCTACCTGGTGGCAGATCTGATCTCGAAAATCACCTCGATCCTCGGCATCGACCGCGACTGGCGAGTTGCCCTCGTCGGCGCAGGGCGACTGGGCAGCGCCCTCTTCTCGTACAAGGAATTCAGGAAACGCAACTTCCATATCGTGGCCGTGTTCGACAGTGATCGTCACAAGGTCGGCAAGCACTGGGCTGACGTGCAGATCGACCACCCCGACGATATGAAGTCCATAGTCAGGCAGCGCAAAGTCGATATCGGCGTCATCGCCGTACCGGCGGACACGGCACAATCTGTGGCAAATGCCATGGTAGATGCTGGAATCAAGGCGATACTCAATTTTGCGCACCGCAAGCTCTTTGTGCCAGACGGGGTGACCCTAAGGAACGTCAATATGGCGATGGAGCTGGAGACCCTGTCCTACGTCATGACGAAGAATCGAACGCGCCGCTAGGTGAGGATCAGGCCCACTCAATACGCACAGCTGTACTCACCATATTCCATTGCAGGCCCGGCACCTGCCCGGGGACGCACCTGCCCACCGCTTGCTTGATCCTCCCTGACGGCGTGCTCACCGGACGCCCCGAAGGGGATGGAGGATTCCGGGGACAAGAACCCATCAGGAGAGCCACTGCCTGCCCGCGTGCTGATGGAGCTCCCCGGGAGTAAGAACTCATCAGGAGAGCCACTGCCTGCCCGCGTGCTGTGCATAGACAAGACGATGCCGCCATGATAGTCACAGGTTATCCACCGGACGGTCATTAGATATGCTCTGCCCGGGGGCCGAAGAACGACCTTTTCCCACGACCATCGACGACTTCTCCACACCTTATCCACCTCCATTTCCACGGCGGCGGCCCGACGAGCCGGGCAGCGTGATGTTCAGCACAGTTACGCCCCCGACCTCCTCGATTAGCGCCAGAACAGCGCGAACCGGGCCCAAAAAAGGGTTGACTGGTAGTGGGATATGTGGTACAAGAAACGCCGATGCGTGGTTGTGAAGAAGTTCACGTAGCTCCCAACACACAGAGGAATACTGTGAGTACGGAGTTCCTGAAACAGATCCAGGCAGCAGAACGCAAAGCCGACGAAATCATCAAGGGGGCTGAGGCCAAGGCGAAAGCCCACATCGAGGAGGCCGAAGAGGAGGCGCGAAAACTCCTCAGAGAAGAGGCCGCACGGAGAAAGCCTCGCCTCGCAGACGCGAGAGAGAAGGGACGTGCTGCTGCCGAAGCGGCCATCGAAGAGATGAAGCGCGCGAATGCCGAGGAGTGCGCGAAACTGGACGAGATGGCGGCAAAGAGATTGAAAGACGCCCTCTCGGCGATAGAGAAGAAGACCGTTGGATAGCAAGCGATGAGCATCGTTCCAATGCAGAAGGTGAGCCTGCTGGCTCACCGCAGCGACCAGGAGGAGCTCGTTCGCCAGCTCCAGAATGACGGGCTCCTTCACATTTCTGACCTCCGAGAGAGTCCGCTCGCCGAGGACTTCCCCGACCTTGTCGCGGAAGAGGAGATCACGGACGAATCCCTCGAGGAGCTCTGTTCCCAGCTTGCCTGGACCATCGGCAGCCTCAGCCAGTTCGGGCCAAGCGAGGGGTTTCTCCAGGGCTTTCTGGGCGCGAGAGCAGTGCTTGATGAACAGACGCTCGAGCATACGATATCCGAACACGATCCTGCACCCGTCATAGATGCGTCGCGAGCCCTTGAGAGGAGCCATGCAGAGCTGCGTAGCAGAGAGACGCACCTGCACGCCCAGATGGAATTCCTGCTGCCCTGGAGAACGCTCGATGTGCCACTCGAACAGGTCGCATCAACGCCTCATACCACGATCCTCCCCGGAGTCGTCCCCGAGGCGGGAGGCATCGATCGCCTCCTGAGCTCGGTTGCCGATCTTCCTGTGCACATCGAGGTCATCGAGCGGACCCCTGAGTCCACCCACTGTATCGTCTGCTTTCCGGCGACGAACAAGGATCCGGTAGAGGAGGCCCTGGCCGCCGTCGAATTCGAACGGATCGACTTCGCCGCACACGATCTGGTAGGCAACCCTCGCGAACTGCTCGCAGACTACGAGGCCCAGCTCCAGGAGATCGATGAAGAGCGTGAGAAACTCAATGCAACGGCTCTCGAACTCGCCGATAACCTCCCGACACTGAAGATCCTCCACGACCATTACCAGAGTCGTCTCAATCAGAGGCGTATCCAGAATCTCGCGCTCAGTACACGCGAATCGGCCCTCATCGTTGGCTGGACTCCGCAGAGCACCTATTCCAGGCTCGAGCGATCGGCCGAACGATTTCCCCACGTCTCTCTCACGAAGATCGACCCCGAGCCGGGCGAGAGACCCCCTACCGTCCTCAGCAATCGGTCCCCTGTTCGTCCATTTGAGGTCGTCACCGAACTGTACGGGATGCCGCACCAGCGAGAACTCGATCCAACACCGTTCCTCGCACCCTTCTTCGCTCTCTTCTTCGGCCTCTGTCTCACCGATGCGGGATACGGCATTCTTCTCGCGTTCCTCGTCTTCCTTCTCATGCGGAAGGTACAGGGCGACCCGAAGCTTCTCAAGCTCCTGCTCTGGGGCGCAGCTGCCACTGTCGTCATGGGAGCCATTACCGGCGGCTGGTTCGGGGATGCAATCGACCGTCTTCCGTTTGGCTTCCTGAAGATCATGCGCAATCGTCTACGACTGTTCGATCCCTTCGAGACCCCGATGGTCTTCTTCGGCATCTCAGTGGGATTGGGATATATACATTGCATGTTCGGCCGCGTCATCGAGCTCTACGATACTCTCAGGCAGAGACGGCTCCAGGACACCCTCTTCGGACCGCTCACCTGGATCGTCCTCATAAACAGCATTCTGCTTGGAGTGCTGGCACTTGTCGGCCTCCTGCCGGAGTCGCTTGCCCGACCGTTCTTCGCAGTGGCGTTTCTCGGCATGCTGAGCGCGCTCATCTTCAGCGCACGCGAGGAGCCCAATCCGGTGTTCAGGATAATAATGGGTGGGATCAACTTCTACATGGGGTTGACAGGATTCGTGGGAGATACACTCTCCTATGTCCGACTCATGGCACTGGGCATGGTGACGGCGGGGATCGCGATGGCCTTCAACACTATCGCCGGTATGATCGGGGACATTCCGATCGTCGGCATCGTGCTCGCTGCAATCGTCCTTATCGGGGCGCATCATTTCAACCTGGCGATCAATGTCTTGGGGGCATTCGTCCACACACTCAGGCTGCAGTTTGTCGAGTTCTTTCCGAAGTTCTACGAGGCAGGAGGGACGATCTTCCGACCCTTTGCCCGCGAGGCGAAGTACACCATCGTCCAACGATCCTCCGAGCACTAGCTGGCCGTCGCCTGCATGTCGAACCGGCCCGGAGGTCCTCGCCTCCACCGAATGTGGAAGGACCGATTGCCCTCTCGATCGTCGACGATCACAAACGAGTGAGGGGACGGCACTGTACCTTGGCCACACCCTTGAGCCAACATATAGGCCTCCCCTGGCAGAGGTGAGTGCATTCGCGCACAGGAAAATCCAAGGGTTGACACACGCTTTCACAGGAGGATGCGATGACTGACCCACTCGGTCTTGCCCTGGCGTTCGCTGGAGCCGCTGCCGCTGCATTCATGGCTGGCATCGGCTCGGCCATCGGCATCCAGACCGCGGGCTCCACCGCTAATGGTGTCCTCAGCGAAGACCCTGAAAAATACGGGCAGCTCTTCGTTCTTGTCGCTCTTCCCGGCACACAGGGATTCTATGGCTTTCTGGGCGCTTTCTTCGTCATGATCCAGCTCAGAATCTTCGGCGCCACTCTGCCGCCACTGTCTG
>LJUI01000066.1 GCA_001303705.1 candidate division TA06 bacterium SM23_40 | reverse complement strand
CTCTCAGAATGTTCGATGTCGTTGCGTTCTCGATCTCATTTGAGCTCGATCTTCCGAGAATAATCTCGCTCCTCAACCATGCCGGCATTCCACTTCTCGGCGTAGACCGTGACGACGGTGAGCCGTTCATAATCGCCGGCGGCGTCGTTTGTGCGATGAATCCCGAGCCGCTTGCTCCGTACGCTGACGCGATCTTCATAGGAGAGGCGGAGTATGTGATCGATGAGTTATTCGACCTGCTTGCCCGCTATACGGGGGGTCGTCGGCATCGCGGTGTGGATACTTGGCGTACCGGTCTCCTGAGAGCGCTCGTGTCGATCCCTGGAATCTACGTGCCGAGGTTCTATGAGCCCACTTATGCCCCGGGAGGACGCTTGGTCGAGCTCCTCGTGCGAGGCGACGCTCCTGCGCGTATTGAACGCCAGGTTGCGGGTAACCTCGATGCGGAGAAGACGGCGTCGGTGGTGGTGACCTGTGAGACGGAGTTCCCAGACACCTACCTCATCGAGATCGGACGAGGATGTCCGCATGGATGCCGGTTCTGTCTTGCAGGATTCGTATACAGGCCATTTCGGAAGCGGAGCGTCCAGCGATTACTGGAGTGGATAGAGGGGGAGACGCTTCCTTGCCATCGAGTGGGCTTGATTGGAGCAGCGCTTTCTGATTTCCCTGATCTGGACCGGCTGATCGTGTCCCTCTCCGAGTCCGTGAAAGAGGTCGGGATTTCTTCGCTGCGTGCCGATGCGATTATCCCGTCTCTCGTTACGGCGCTCACTGCAAGAGGGCAGCGGACGCTAGCCATTGCTCCGGAGGCGGGATCCCAGCGTCTGCGCGATGTCATCAACAAGCGACTGGATGAGGAAACGATCGTCCGTGCCGCGGAGACCGCAGGAAATTGTGGTATCACGCGCCTCCGGCTCTATTTCATGGTGGGTCTGCCGTGGGAGGAAGATGAAGATGTGCTGGCCGTAGCGCCGCTCGTCCGGGCGATGCGCCGCACGTTCTTCGCATCCAATGGGAAGAGAATTACTGTTAGCATCAACCCCTTCGTGCCGAAGCCGCAGACTCCATTTCAGTGGCATCCCATGGCCCCGAGGGATGTGCTGAAGCGGCGGCTTCAGCTCCTTGAGCGCGACCTTTCGTCTCTCGGAGGCGTGCGTATCCTGACAAAAAGCGTGAGGCTCGCGCTCCTGCAGGGGCTCGTCGCGCGGGGAGGTCGGCCTGTCGGGGAGGCGATCGCTATTAGGGAGGTCACTGCCCTGAGCTGGAAGCGCGCGTGTGCCCGTGCAGGTGTAGATTGCCGTGGGATCATATCGATGTGGGCGTCGGGCGGCACTTTCTCTGGGAGGAGTACAGGCGGGCTGCACAGATCGCCGGGCGCCTGGTCGACGGCGGACCGGCGCCCCCCGGGTAAGACGCGGGATCATTCTAGTAGGCTACTGCTTCTTGAGGAGCTTCAGGCTGCCTTCTTTCAGTTTTTCGACCGCCCCCGAACGAAGACACCTTGTGCATATATCGATCTTGTGGCTTTCCCCCCCGATCACAACCTTGACGCGCTGCAGATTCGGTTGCCACCGTCTCTTTGTCACATTATGAGCGTGACTTATGTTGTGGCCGAACTGGACAGTCTTGCCACACACGGCACATGACTTCGCCATGTTGAAATCCTCTCGTTTAGCATAGTCCTTTTCAGGTGAGATCTCGATCCCACGGCCTCTCTTTAGTAATGCTTAATCGCTGTTGACTCATCTGTCAACAGTTTTCGTCAGTGTCCGCGGGATCCCCGCTGCTCAAGTCGATTTCTAGTCCACAGTGGTGGCATCGCTTCGCTCCGGTCGTCACGGGTTTCCCACAGTGGCGACACGCGTAGAGTCTCTTCGAATCAGCGAGCCATTCGTCGACCCTTCCTTCTTCTATCATCGCAAGGTTCTTTCTCAGATCGACGCCATCTTCTTCGAGATACCGCTTGGCGAGCTTCTCGAACTTCTCACAGGTATGCTGTTCATAGTCCGGGCATTCATTGCAGAACTGGTGGCCTCTGTTGTTGAGGCAAAGCACGAGCTTGCAGTCCCACCCCCAGCAATCCGGAGTGAGTGCGCCGCAACCGTCACACCGTACCTTCTCGGCGGGGCAATCGAAATGCTCCGCGATTCTCTTCCTCCACTCCTGGTCATCTCTTTGTGCCCGATAGATGCCACATGCCCCGCAATAGAGCCCACACCTTCCCACAAGGCTTCTGTTGTCCATAACAGCCCCCTGCGCATCTGCTCTGGTCATGATCACTCACCCTTCGCCTTCGAAGTCTTTCATAACTGAAGTACTGTATGAAAGTAGCTCTCCGGTGTCAGGTATGTGCGAAGGAATGCTCAAGACCTGGGTTCGTCCCTACTGCTGTGACAGAGACCATCAGAAGCCTGGTAGCTTCCTGCTCCCGCAATAACCTTCAAAATCCAGGTACGTTCCCGTAACCTACAGAACCTACCAGTGTCCCTGGCGGCGGGGCCTGCCAATAACGTTCGAAACCCAGGTACGTCCCCGTCACCCCGTCCCCCTCACCCGGCAGCGTCCCAGTAATCTTCTGAACCTACCAATGTCCCTGGCGGTGCGCGGAGGTCCTCCGTCCCCGTCACCCGGCAGCGTCCCCGCAACCTTCTGAATCTACCAACGTCCCCGGACGTCTCCGGATGGTAGCATGGGGGGTGGGGGAATGCAAAAGGTTTTCCGTTGACTCGCGAGGGGGGCATGAGCTAGATTGGTAGTAGGTCTGCACTTCTTGTCCAGGTGGTCCGTGGGGTCTGTGATGCGAGGATCGTTCCCAGGCGATCAGAGGCTTTCTCTCGACATGCCCGTCCAGTGCGTCAAGGGGGTGGGTGGGGCGAGAGCGGCGGCGCTCTCTGATCTGGGCATCGAGACGGTATCTGATCTGATTCACCACATCCCCCGTCGTTATCTCGACAGGTCATGCATCTGTCGCCTGAGCGATCTGAGGGTGGGCGACTCTGTCACGACGTACGGTCGGGTGAAACGTGTCTGGGTGGAACGGTTGCGGTCGCGCGGGCCGCTCGTTCTCGCGCGCATCGAGGATGGACCTGCAGCGATCACCTGCAAGTGGTTCAATCAGCCGTGGCGTAGAGGCCAGCTCAAGAAGGGGGATCGAGTTCTCGTATCGGGAACCGTCGGGCACTATCACGGTCCGGAATTTGTACACCCGGAATGCGACGTTCTGGAGACGGGCAACAGTCGTATGGCACCGGATCGCGGGCGCATCATCCCGGTCTACCCGACCGTTGGCCGTATCTCTCAGGGACACCTCCGGAATCTCATTCGGTCGGCGCTCGATGCATGTGAGGGTGAGCTCGACGGGTACCTGCCAACGACCATCATCGCCCGCCACCGTCTTGTCGGAAGACGCCAGGCTTTCTGGGGCGTTCACTTCCCGGAGACGGTCGGCCAGGCTGAGGAGTCGCGCAGGCGCCTTGCTTTCGACGAGCTCTTCTTCCTCGAGCTTCTCCTGGCACTGAGACATCGGTCGGCGCGCGGAGGGGCGCAGGGCATTGCATTCCCGCCCAACGACGAGCTGGTGCAGCGGCTGAGGCGCGAACTCGATTATGAATTCACGGCTGCACAGGAGCGCGTTCTCGGGGAGATCATCAGAGACATGGGTGAGTCGTGCCCCATGAATCGGCTTCTCCAGGGCGACGTAGGATCCGGAAAGACAGTGGTGGCGTTGGCGGCGATGCTCGTTGCCGTGGCAGATGGGTACCAGGCGGCGCTTATGGCGCCCACTGAGATTCTCGCAGAACAGCACCATATGGTCCTGGCCCGCCTGCTCGATCGTCTGGGGATCAGAGTCGCTCTGCTTGTCGGCCGCCTCCCCGGCCAGGCCAAGACTGAGGTGCGAAGCGCGATCCGCGAGGGCAAAGTCGAGATCGTCGTCGGGACCCACGCGCTCCTCGAAGAGGGTGTAGAGTTCTCGGACCTCGGACTCGTCGTAGTCGACGAGCAGCACCGGTTCGGGGTGGCCCAACGGGCCAGGCTCAGGGGCAAGGGGGCATCGCCGGATGTGTTGGTGATGTCCGCGACCCCGATTCCCCGTTCCCTGGCGATGACCGTGTACGGCGATCTCGATCTATCGGTGATCGACGAACTCCCGCCCGGTCGCGGTAGCGTCGTCACCCGGTGCGCGAACGTTGGCGCACGGGGGAAGGTACACAGGTTCATCGAGCACCAGCTCGATCGCGGGCGGCAGTGCTATGTGGTCTGCCCGCTCATCGAGGAGTCGGAGAAGCTCGACCTCGCGGCCGCGGAGAAGACCTACGATGTGCTTCGCACCGGGCCCTTCTCGCACCGTCATCTCGCCTTGCTCCACGGTCGCATGAAAGGGGAGGAGAAGGACGAGATCATGACGGCGTTCCGGTCCGGTGAGCTAGATATATTGGTGGCTACGACCGTAATAGAAGTTGGAATCGACGTCCCGAACGCCACGGTGATGGTGGTTGAGCACGCCGAGCGCTTCGGATTGGCACAGCTACATCAGCTTCGCGGCCGCATAGGCAGGGGAACCGAGCGTTCTTACTGTATTCTCCTCACCGGGCGCAACCTTTCATCCGAAGCCGGGAGGCGCCTTGCGGTATTCGAACGAGAGACCGACGGCTTCGTGATCGCGGAAGAAGACCTCCGCCTGAGAGGGCCGGGCGAGTTCTTCGGAACGAGGCAACACGGTCTGCCGCGGCTGCGTGTGGCGGACATCGCGAGAGATGCCGACCTGCTCAGTGCGGCACGGAAGGAGGCGTTCGCGCTCATCAAGGCTGATCCCGATCTTGAGGGGATCGAACATCTTGGGATCGGGAGAGAATTCGGGAGGTATCATCGGGCGAGGCTCGAACTCGCCGACGTGGGATAGACAGCCAGTATAGACTAACGGGCAGATATCAGGAGATCGATGGATACGAGAAGAAGGAGGTTCACCCGGGGGGCGCATGAGACCCGTTGGATTGCGGTTGCGCTGCTAATGGTGATGGTCGCCCTTGCCCCGTCGTGCACCAAACCGCTTCTCCCGGCGAAGGGGGGCAACAAGGAGGTGGTGGTGCTCACACCCCCCGACGTCTGGAGCCGCATCGAGGCGTCCCTGAAGGAGGAGCTGGAGCGCACGGTGGTGATACTCGAGGCCGAACAGGTCTTTGTCGTCGAGCACGTCGATACCCTGGTCTTCTCCGAGGAGGGCGCCAACAGGCGTAATGTCTTGCTCGTCGCGCCGGCCGATGCCGGTGGCTCTGTCCGTCGCGCCCTCGAGGATGCGGTAGGCCGTGATGGACTGGGCGCGGTGTCGGAGCCGGCCATCTTCGTGCGCCGCAACGTGTGGGCACGCAATCAGGCGGTCATTTCCCTTGTGGCGCCGAATGCCGATCGGCTCGTGGCGGCAGTAGACCAGCTCGGCGACTCTCTGTACGCAGCGATGACGATGGAGGTAGAAGATCGGGTGAGGAGGACGCTATACCTGCGTGGATACAAGAAACCGTTGGCTGAGCGGTTCGCTAGCGAGTACGGATGGTCGATCCGTGTCCCCTCCGGCTTTCAGATTCGAGACGAGAACCCGGCGGCCGGATTCGTGAGCTTCATCCAACACTATCCCGAGCGGCAGCTCTTCATTCACTGGGGTCGTGTCGGCCGAGACGTGGAGATCGCACCCTCCCATAGCCTCGAGCTCCGGGCCCGGCTGGCCGCCGAATTCTACGGGGATAGCACAGACATTGACGGGAGCAGGTGGGAGCGGGGGAGATTCGTGGGCCGGGAGGCCATGATTCTCAAGGGGAGGTGGATGAACAGCGGGCAGATGGTCGGTGGACCCTTCTGGACATACTGCTTCCGGGGCCGGGGCGGGGAGCGGCTCTACTTGATCGACCTCGTCGTCGTTGCGCCGGGGGAAGACAAATACCCACCCCTGCGCCAGCTCTCAGTCATTGCTCGGACCTTTGAAGAGATGCCGTGAGAAGGATAGTCTAAGGATAGTCTGAGAATAGTCTGTGGAGGGCGCCCGGCGATGTCGGTGTGCCGGCTGGTGTGTTCCTCTTGTCTGGCGGAATGGGCGGCACACCGTGTGTGACGAGTTCTGAACCACGTACTCTATTCCAGCGTGGGTAGCATCTCGATCTTGCCTCGTCTTCGCCGTGATCCCGGACACACGGCGGGCAGGACGGGGGACGGGGAGAGAGTGATCCCTGCTCAGTTGGCAGCAGGCGGCGATGCGTTCCGGGATCTCTGGAAAGGAAGCCATGACCGGGAGATAGTGGTATGCAGGAAAGCCTGAAACGATGTACGTGCTGCATTCTGCCGGAGACCTACCCGTCTATCACCTTTGATGAGGAGGGTGTGTGCAACTACTGCCGTCAGTACCAGGCAGAGGGGCCTGAGTTGACGCCGGAGCTCCAGGCCAAGAATAGCAGGCAGTTCGATCGCCTCCTCGAGGCGAGACGTGGTACGGGACGGTACGACTGTCTCGTGGGGATGAGCGGCGGCAAAGACAGCACGTATGTGGCCTATGCGCTCAAGGAGAAGTACGGCCTGAATATCCTTGGCTATACGTTCGATAACGGACTCCTTCCTCCGGCTGCTCGCGAGAACATAGAGAGTACCGCCAATGAGCTCCGCATCGATCACATCTACTTCCGGCCCAGGTTCGAGCTCATCAGGCAGATATTCCGTCACTTGATTGCGAGCGGGCCGGACGTGTTCATAGAGGTCATCTGTCCGTCCTGCACCGCCTTCTACGGAAGCTTCGCCAAGATAATCGCGCTCCGTTTGGGCATCCCATTCGTCATCCTGGGCTGGGCCGCAGAGCAGGATCGGCCGACAATCCGGATCGGGAGAACCCGCTTCTACCATGACGGCCGGTATGTGAGAGAGCTTCTCGACCGGGCTCTCGATACTGAATCGAGCGCATACGTGTGGGAGATGTTCAGGGCGCACATGCATGCCTGGATACCGAGGCCGATGGCGCTCTCGATCGTGAAACGTATTCCCCCCAGGTTCTTCAGGTACACGGCCGCCAAATACCCGATGGTCCTCACTCCGTTCAAGGGCTGGGGATACTACCCGGATCGCTACACCGGGGAGATCATTGAGCGGGGACTCATCTCCGGGGGGAAGGAAGATGTGCGGGAGACCAACTGCCTTATGGTCCACTTCTTTCAATACTTCGACGGCAAACGCCTCGGCCACAGCCCTTTTGTGCGGGAGTTTGCCAGGTACGTGCGAGAGGGCTTGACAGACCGGGAGACGTGGCTCAGGATAGCCGAACAGGCCTACGCCCAGGTGAGAGATGGCACCTATCGCCGTGAACAGAGGGCGCTTGTTCTGGAGAGGCTTGGACTGACTGAGGAGGACATTCCGGGGCCTCACTGACCGGAAGGTCATGGGGTGCGGGCACATGGCCCGCAGATGAACGACTCAGGTATCCCGACCGACATGGCGCGCAGGCCCGGATGGTGGCGCGCAGGCGTAGATGGTGGCGCTCCGGTGGCGGTGCGTCTGAGGGGGAGTTTTCGCTTGACAAGGGTTCGGAGCGTGGTTATAGTTTGATGATTGATGAGTTCCGCGACTTTATACCTCTCAGTGATGCCTTCGCCAAAGCCTCAAGGGGGTGAACGTCGTGGGTGAAGAGGACGTCCACTTGAGTCCAGAAATCCAGCGGCTCACGGAGAAGCTGGCTAAGGATCCCAAGTCACGTCTTTTTGCACAATTGGCTGACGCCTATCGCAAGTGCGGCATGTTCGAGGAGGCCGTCCAGGTCTGCAAGCAGGGTCTGGAGCACCATCCCCGTTATGCCAGCGCGCACATCGTGCTCGGTCGTTGCTATTACGGAAAGGGCATGCTCGGGCTTGCGAAGCAGTACCTCAATACCGCTCTGGAGATCGATCCGCGGAACTTGGTCGCTCTTGCGTTGCTCGGTGATATCAGCCTCGGTCAGGGTATGCGCGATCAGGCGGTCGAGCTGTACCAGCGCGTGATCGAACTCGATCCGCTGAATGAGGCCGTTCTGGAGAAATTGACGCAGCTGACTGAAGGGTCCGGTGGTCAAGTCGGAGGGCCGATGCCGACACAACAGGCGGCGATCGAACCCCAGCCCCGGTTCGAGGCTCCGCCGGGGGAGGAGAGCGCGGTCGAGTCATCGGTGGCAGCGGAGGCGTTGCCCGAGGCGCCGCTGATCGAGCCGCCGCCGCTGATCGAGCCGCAGCCCGTGCCCGAAGTGGAGATGGCGGAGTCCCCTGGCCTGGAAGAACCGCTGCTGACTGCTCCCGGGCCTGAGGCGGAACCGGCTATCGAGCGCCCAATCGTAGAGCCGGAGGCCCAGACAGAACCAGAGGAAGAGCCTCTGCCACCGTCTGCCGAGCCGAAGATAGAGCTGGCGGCAGGGCCGGAGGTCGAGGCTCGGCCGGAGCAAGAGGTCGGGCCGACGCAGGAGCCTGGCGCGGAGGAGCCTAGGCGGGGGGAGACACTGGAGCCGGAGCTTCCGAAGGCGGATGTTCCGGAGCAGCCCGCCGAGGAGCGAGACATAGAGCTGGCGGCAGGGCCGGAGGTTGAGGCTCTGCGGGAGCCAGAGGTCTGGCCGGCATCGGAGCCGCCCGCTGCAGAACCCACGCGAGGGGAGGTACGCGAACCCGGGGTCGCGATAGCCATTGCCCCGGAGCCGCCAGCAGAAGAGTCGATACTGGGAGAGGTGAAGGCGTCTGAGATTCCGACCGCGGACGTGCCGGAGCCGCCTGCCCTGGTGCGGGAGGTCGCGATCGCGTCAGAATCTGACGCAGAGTCGGCGCCAACACCTGAGCCATCCACTCCGGAGCCGGTGGCTCCAGTATCGGAGCGGGAGACAGACCAGGAGAAGGTGCCCCTGGCTACGCTCACCCTGGCTGAGATATACGCCGAGCAGGGCTTCACTGAAAAGGCACTTGAGATCTACCGCCAACTGCTCGCCACAGAACCGGGAAACGAAGAGTACCGCCGTAAGGCAGAAGAGTTGACTGCCCGCATCTCAGAGCATGTCGACCAGGCCGGCGAACCATCCGGATCAGGTGAACCGCCCGCAGCTGAGGCTCCCTGGGGAGAGCCGCCTTCTGGCGCCCCTGTCGTGGAGGACGATCCCTTTGACTCTATGGTCCGCGAGCTCCAGGGAGAGCCGACCCGTGACGCAGAGACGGGCATGACTCTTACCGGGGCAGCACCCGAACGGGCTGAGGTGCCTGAGGAAGAGCCGACGGCGAGATCGGCATTCGACATGGAGGTGCCTCCCGAGCTTGCGGGAGGGAAGGAGACGGAGGTAACGCCCTTCCATGAGACCCCTCCGGAGAGCGTAATCGCTCCGGAGGCGGAGGAGGGCGAGACCGACGCCATTCCCCGGCCGGAAAAGATGACGTTCGACATGGAGGTTCCTCCCGAGGTTGAGGCGCCCGCGGAGCCGAAGGTTCCGACGGCCAATGTGCCGATCGGGGAGATGGTGTACCCTGAGCTAGAGGAGGGAGAAGCGGAGGCCGGGCCGACCGGGGCCGCGCCGGCCGAGGCCAGACCTCGGGAAGCCCCCGAGTTCGCCCCCGCAGAGGAGACGATCGCCTTCAGTGATCTCTTCACTTCTGAGGAGAGGGACAAGCTCGGTCTGGGCGCTGAAGGTGTTGCCGGCATGGAGCCGGCGAAGCCTGTCGAGGTGACGAAACAAGAAGAGCCACAAGCACCTCCTGCTGGCGGGCTGGACGACATGGTTCGCGAAGCCGCAGGATTGTTGGGGCCCGGACCTCACGTCGAAAAAGAAGTAGAGGTTGGGCCGGTGACGCCGGCCGAGCCTGAGACGCAAAAGACCGCACCACCGAGACGCCAAGCTAGGGACGAAGATCTCAAGAGATTCCAGGATTGGCTGAACGGGCTGACCAAGTAAGTGCGTTCGGCAACGACTGGCATAGAGAAGAAGCAGAGCAGAACGCTAGGGTCTCGCCGCTCACCCATAGGTGGTGGGGCCCGGTTTTCTCTATTCGGGGGAGAGTGGATACTTGGCTGCGACCGCGCGACTGAACGCCCTCCGTCAGGTGCTGAGCGAACGCGAAATCGACGCGTTTTTCGTCACCAACCTCTCCAATATCAGGTACCTCGTCGGTTTCACCGGGACGGCTGGTCTCCTGCTCATCGTGCCGGATGAAGTCGTATTCTTCACGGACTTCCGGTACGATGAACAGGCCCACGCTGAGGTGGCCGGTAGCAGGATCGAGGTCAAGAAGGGTACGCTGCTCCAGGCGATGGCTCGCGACGATGCCGCTCGGGGGATAGCGAAGATGGCGTTCGAGGGGGCAGACCTGAAGTATGCATCCTTCGAGCAGCTCCAGGAGCTTCTTCCGGGCCGGGAGCTCAGTTCGGCAGTCGGCATCGTCGAGGGGCTCCGGCTGCGCAAGGATGAGGAAGAGGTGAGACAGATCAGGGCGGCGGTCGAGCTCGGCGACCGCGTCTTCGGAGAGATCTGTGAGCTCGCAAAGCCGGGAATGACAGAAATTGAGATAGCGGCGGAGATCGACTGTCGCATGCGCAGGGCTGGCGCCCAGGCACCGGCCTTCGATACTATCGTCGCCTCAGGTCCCCGTTCGTCCGTGCCCCACGCCAAGCCCACCCGCCGAAGAGTGAGTGCCGGGGATTTCGTCGTCCTGGATCTCGGTGCGTACATCGATGGCTATGCCTCAGATCTGACCCGCACCCTCGTCGTCGGCAGTCCCTCAGCCGAGCAACAGCAGATCTACGCGACCGTGCAGAGAGCTCAAAGGGAGGCGCTGGAGGTTGTGCGCAGTGGGATCACGGCCGCCGAGGCGGACAGTACGGCCCGTGCGCTCATCGATATGGAGGGGTACGGGGACCGGTTCGGGCACGGGCTGGGTCATGGTGTAGGCCTGGAGGTACATGAGGGACCGAAGCTCTCTCAGGAGAGTAAGGATACGTTGGAGACGGGGATGGTCGTGACGATCGAGCCGGGCATCTATATTCCCGGATGGGGCGGCGTGCGGATTGAGGATATGGTTGTGATCACTGATGATGGCTGCGAGGTGCTCACCCGGGCTCCGAAGGACCTCATTGCGATATGAGGGGTGTCAATGGCGACCACAGCAGACTTCAGGAAAGGAATGGCGCTACGGCTCGACAAGAGCATCTATCTCGTGATAGATTTCCTCCACGTGAAGCCGGGCAAGGGTGGAGCATTCGTTCGAACCAAGTTGAAGGATGTGAAGTCGCAGGCGGTGATCGATCGCACGTTCCGAGCTGGTGAGTACCTGGATGAAGTACGGTTGGAGCGCCGCCCGGTGCAGTTCGTGTACCGGGAGGACGATAACTACGTGTTCATGGACGAGGGAACATACGAACAGATTCCGCTTGCTTCCTCTAAGGTCGGCGATAGGTTGAGCTACCTGAGAGAAGGTATGCAGGTACAGCTCGTCGTCGGGGATGAAGAGTATATCGATATCGAACTGCCGTTGTCAGTCGAGCTGACGGTGACTGAAACCGATCCGGGCATCAAGGGCGATACGGCGTCAGGGGGATCCAAGCCGGCGACGCTCGAGACAGGTCTGGTGATTCAGGTGCCGCTCTTCGTGACGGTGGGAGATGTCGTCCGGGTCGATACGAGAACCGGCCAATACCTCGAGCGCGCCTAGTGGGCCCCTCGGGGCTCCCACCTCCCGACCGCCAGGCCGGCAGACAGTACGTTGAGGAGGATCCGATGCGCGAGTCGACACTGCGCAAGCTTATCAAGCTGGTGGAGGAGAGCCGTATCTCGGAGCTCGAGATCAGGCGATTCTGGACGAAGGTACGCATCAGGAAGGATTTCGCACGATCCAACCAACTGCAGGCTGGCCAGCACGCCTCCGGAGTTGATGTGTTGGTCCATGCCGCCGGGGGCGTACAGGGCGAGATCGTGCGCGAGGGGGCCGCCCGCAACACGGTCACCATCGCCTCGCCCATGGTCGGAACATTCTATCGCGCCCCTGCACCGAATGCTCTTCCCTACGTCGAGATCGGCGACCGAGTCACTCCTGGCCAGGTGGTGTGCCTCATTGAGGCGATGAAACTGATGAACGAGATCGAATCGGAGGTGCGAGGCAGCATCGAGGAGATACTGGTCGAGAACGAGCAACCAGTCGAGTACGGCCAGGAACTCTTTCGCGTCGCCGTTCCCTAGATAATAGAGGAGGTGGTTCTCTTGGACCTTAGAGAACTTCTCGAGCACATGACGAAGCAGGAGGCCTCAGATCTTCACCTGAAGGCCGGCTCTCCGCCTGTAATCCGGGTCGACGGGAGATTGCGCCTACTGAAGGGGCGTCCCTCTCTCACTCCGGATGAGCTGAAGGAAGCGGTCACTCAGCTCATGACGAAGAGTCAGCTCGAGTCCTTTGCCAAGACAAAGGAGATCGATTTCGCGATCGGCGTCTCGAAACTTGGACGGTTCCGCGTCAATGTCTACATGCAGCGGGGGAGTGTCGCGGTCGCGATGCGCTCCATCCCGATGACAATCAGAGACATCGATTCGCTCAATCTGCCTGCGATCATCAAAGAGCTCGCTCTTAGGCCGCGTGGTCTCGTCATCGTCACCGGGACGACCGGCAGTGGGAAGTCGACCACTCTGGCCTCGATGATCGAGCATATCAACGCGAATGCAAACAAGAACGTGATCACGGTGGAAGATCCGATTGAGTTCCTGTTTCGGGACAAGGAGTCCGTCATCAGCCAGCGCGAGCTGGGCAACGATACCGAATCATTCGCCAGCGCCTTGAAGCACGTTATGCGGCAAGATCCCGATGTGATCCTGATCGGGGAGATCCGCGACAAGGCGACGATAGATACTGCAATTCAGGCTGCCGATACCGGCCACCTTGTGATGACCACGCTCCACACCCTCAACGCTGTAGAGACGGTCAACCGCATCATCTCGTTCTACCCTCCCCATCAGCATCAGCATATCCGGGTGCTCCTCGCAGCTACGCTCGCGGGCGTCGTCTGTCAGCGTCTCCTGCCGCGGGCCGACGGGAAGGGGCGGATTCCCGGCGTGGAGGTGATGGTATCGACGCCGACTGTTCGCGAGTATCTGCTGGATGAACTGCGCACACAGTCTATTCAGACGGCGATCGAGGAGGGTGGGGTGCAGTACGGGATGCAGACGTTCGACCAGTCGATCATGGGCCTGTACAAGGATGGGCTCATCACATATGAGGACGCCATCGAGAGCGTCTCCAACCCCGACGAATTCAACCTCAAACTGCGCGGGATCGAGGCGACAGCGGACCGAGGCTGGCAGGTCTTCGACGGCACTCCGCGGCCCAAGCAGTAGTCATTTCCATGTTCAGAAAGATACTGGTCGCAAACCGTGGCGAGGTTGCGCTCCGCATCATCCGTGCCTGTAGAGAACTCGGCATACCGACGGTTGCGGTCTACTCCGAGGTCGATGCCGACTCTCTGCACGTGCGATTCGCGGATGAGGGCGTCTGTATCGGCAAGGCGTCGAGCGCGGACAGCTACCTCAACATGCCCCGGATCATAAGCGCTGCCGAAATCGCGAACGCCGAGGCCATCCATCCCGGGTACGGCTTTCTCGCCGAGAACGCGGAGTTCGCCGAGATCTGCGAATCGTGTGGGATCAGGTTCATAGGACCTCCTGTCGAGATCATGCGAAAGCTGGGAGACAAGGCCCGGGCCAGGAAGCTGATGGCTGAGGCAGGGGTGCCGACAGTCCCCGGACATGACGATCCCGTCCCGGACCTGGAAGAGGCGAGGGGAATCGCGGAGGCCGTCGGTTATCCTGTTGTGGTGAAGGCGATAGCCGGGGGCGGAGGCCGGGGTATGCGGATCGCGAGGGACCCGGAGGAGCTCGCCACGGGATATCGCCTGGCTCAGGCAGAGGCGCAGGCGGCGTTCGGGAATGCCGCCGTCTACATCGAGCGCTATCTGGATCACCCGAGACACGTCGAGATTCAGTTGCTTGCAGATGGCGAAGGCAGTGTCATCTATCTCGGCGAGCGTGATTGCTCGATCCAGAGGCGACACCAGAAGTTGATCGAGGAGTCGCCCTCGCCGGCCGTAACAGAGGAGATGCGCGAGCGTATCGGTGACATGGCGGTCAAGGGCGCCATGGCAGCCGGCTATCAGAGTGCCGGCACCGTAGAGTTCCTGCTCGACAGCGATGAATTCTACTTCATGGAGATGAATACGAGAGTACAGGTCGAACATCCGGTGACTGAGGAAGTAACGGGGATAGATATCATCAAGGAACAGATAAGGATCGCAAGCGGTCAGCCCCTCTCAATATCTCAGGACGACGTGAGAATTGCTGGATGGGCAATAGAGTGTCGCATCAACGCGGAAGATCCGGAGAGAGGGTTCTCACCGTGTCCCGGTCGGATCACCGGCTTTCATCCGCCCGGCGGGCCTGGTGTGCGTGTCGATACACATGTGTACCAGGACTACGAGATCCCTCCATATTATGACTCCATGATTGCCAAAGTGATCACGCGGGGTGAAGACCGGGCCGAGGCGGTCTCGCGGATGGGGCGAGCTCTCTCCGAGTTCATCATCGAGGGTGTGAAGACGACACTGCCCTTCCATGTCCGCGTGTTGAGGGACGAACGATTTCGGCGTGGGGA
>LJUI01000008.1 GCA_001303705.1 candidate division TA06 bacterium SM23_40 | reverse complement strand
TGAGTTTGATAACGCCGATAGCATGTGAGGAGCAGCTACGGTTTGCGATACGAGAGGGCGGCCGGACGGTCGGGGCGGGAGTCGTCGCCAAGATCATCGAATAGGAGCCCAGTGCGGGAGGGTACCTTGGTAGGAGACAAGATTCGCATCCGGCTGGAGGCGTACGATCACGCGATACTCGACCAGTCGGCGAGTGAGATCGTGCGTACCGCCAAGCGCACAGGCGCTAAGGTATCTGGACCAATACCATTGCCGACAGAAAGGACCGTTTACACTGTCCTCAGGTCGCCGCATGTGGACAAGAAGTCGCGCGAGCAGTTTGAGATCCGGATCCACAAGCGGCTGATCGACATCAAGGACAGCACGGCGCAGACGATCGATGCACTGAAGAGGCTCGATCTGCCGGCGGGCGTGGACGTCGAGATCAAGCTGTAGAGGAACGGGAGATGCTGGGCATCATAGGCAGGAAGATGGGTATGGTGGCCGTCTTCGACGAGGCGGGGACGGTCGTGCCGGTCACGGTAATCAGGGCAGAGTCGTGCAGGGTGGTGCAGCAGAAGACGCTGTCCCGTGATGGGTACAACGCCATTCAGCTCGGCGCGGGTGCCAAGAAACGGGCATCGAAACCCCTCACTGGACACTGCGCTAAGGCTGGTGTCGATCCCTGCCGTCGGCTGGTCGAATTCCGCGTCGATGATCCGGAATCCTATGAACTCGGCCAGGCTGTGACCGTTGAGGAATTCGCTCCCGGCGACGTCATCGATGTGACCGGATGGTCGAAGGGTAAGGGGTTCACAGGCGTGGTCAAGAAGCACGGGTATTCAGGAGGGCCGAAGTCCCACGGTTCGATGTCTCACGCTGTCCCGGGATCGATTGGTTCGGGCACGAATCCGGGGCGGGTCTGGAAGGGGAAGGGCCTGCCGGGGCGAGTGGGCAACAGGCGTCGGACCGTCCGCAACCTGCGGGTCGTGGAGGTCGTGCCAGACCAGAATCTTCTTCTCGTCAAGGGTGCCGTTCCGGGCGCGAGGAACGGATATCTGTTGATACGTAAGAGGCGAGCCGGTGCCGGTCGGAAGAGCGGGTCGTGAAGGGAAAGGCGATCTGATGAGTGTACTTAATCGGTATTCATTGGATGGTAAGGTTCTCGGCACCGTGGAGGCCCCGTCGGCGATATTCGATGTGCCCGCTCATGATGGCGCCGTCTTCGAGGCCGTCTGCATGATCCAGGCGAATCGGCGTCGTGGCACCGCTTCCACAAAGAACCGGTCAGCCGTAAGAGGAGGCGGGAGGAAGCCCTGGAGGCAGAAGGGAACCGGTAGAGCGCGGCATGGAACGAGGAGCTCTCCTCTGTGGGTTGGGGGAGGGAGGGCGTTCGGGCCCACACCCCGCGATTACCGATATTCGATGCCCCGTAAGAAGCAGCATCTTGCTTTGAGTACCGCTCTGAGCGAGAAGGCGAAGGCCGGGAAGATCATCGTCGTAGATGAGTGGACCGCGGAGCGTGCCGCGACGAAGGAGATGAGAAAGAGACTCGACAACTTCGTCGGACGTACCGACTTCTGTCTCGTGCTCCTCAAGGAGAAGAACCGAAACGTGCTGCTTTCGATGAGGAACATCCCCAGGGCGGCGACGAAAGTAGGTCGGAATGTGAGCGTCTGGGACGTACTGCGGGCGGATGTGATCATCATGGAGCAGGCGTGCCTTTCCCAGCTAGAGGAGGTGTTGACCTCGTGAAGAGTGCTCGTTCGGTTCTGGTTCATCCGCTCCTCACGGAGAAGGCGACGCAGCTCTATGAGCGGCAGAACAAATATGTGTTTCGAGTCGCACTGGACGCAAATAAGATCGACATAAAGCATGCAGTGGAGTCGGCATTCAGCGTGCAGGTCGTTGATGTCCGTACGCAGGTGAGGAAGGGAAAGCTAAAACGCATGGGTGTCTTCCAGGGTAGACGGTCCAAGTGGAAGAAGGCGATCGTCACGCTCAGGGAAGGTGATAAGATCGATATCTTCGAGGGCGCATAACGCCGTCCTGGAACGAAGGAGCAGGTCGATGGCAGTCAAGAAGTTCAAACCGCGCACCCCTTCATCGAGGTACCGGACCGTCTCCACATTTGAGGAGATCACCCGTTCGAAACCCGAGAAGTCTTTGCTACGACCCCTGAAGAGCAGCGGCGGCCGCAACATGGGCGGACGGGTCACGGCTCGGCATCGGGGTGGCGGGCACAAGAGGCGCTATCGGGTCATCGACTTCAAGCGGGACAAGATCGGCGTTCCCGGCCGCGTCGCGTCGCTCGAGTACGATCCGAATCGCGGCGCGCGAATCGCACTGCTTCATTATCGGGATGGGGAGAAGCGCTACATTCTCGCCGCGGAAGGGCTCCGCGTGGGAGACACTGTCGCTTCGGGGTCTGGGGCGGACATCAGGGTGGGAAATGCCATTCCCCTCCGAGAGATCCCTCTCGGGACGGATATTCACAATATCGAGCTGAAGAAGGGCAAGGGTGGACAGCTCGTGAGGGGAGCCGGTACTGCTGCCCAGCTTGTCGCCCGGGAGGGAGGATTCGGTCATGTGCGGTTGCCGTCAGGCGAAGTCCGGCTCATTCATCTCGACTGCCTCGCGACGATCGGACAGGTCGGCAACGTCGATCATGAAAGCATCGTGGCGGGCAAGGCCGGTCGCTCGAGGTGGCTGGGGCGGCGGCCTCGCGTAAGAGGAGTGGCCACTAATCCTCACGATCATCCGATGGGAGGGGGAGAGGGCCGGAGCTCCGGGGGCAGGCATCCATGTACGCCCTGGGGACGCCCGACCAAAGGATACAAGACGAGAGGAAAGAAGCTCTCCGATAAGTATATCGTGCGGCGAAGGAAATAGCGGACCTGAGCAGCATCGAGATGCCAAGGAGGAAGGTGCATGGGTCGATCGGTCAAGAAGGGACCCTATGTCGATCCGAAGCTCGCGAAGAAGATAGCTGCGCTGTCTCGAAGCGGCGAGAAGAGGGTCATCAAAACCTGGGCCAGACGGTCGACGATCCCGCCCGATTTTGTCGGGTATACGTTGGCTGTCCACAACGGCAACAAGTTCATCCCGATATATGTCACGGAGAACATGGTAGGCCACCGGCTGGGTGAGTTCGCGCCGACGAGGACGTTTCGCGGCCACGGACAGATGAGGAAAGAGAGAGCGACGACTCTGAAGAAATAGAGGGAGCGACAATGGAGGCACGGGCACGAGCGAGATACGTGCGGCTCTCTCCTCGAAAGATAGGTCGAGTGATCGATCTCGTGCGGGGAAAGGGCGTCGGAGAGGCACTTCAGCTGCTCAAGTTCCTTCCCAAGCGGGCTGCCGTTCCTGTCGAGAAGACTATTCGGTCGGCCGTAGCGAATGCCGTGCACAACACCGAGGGGCGGCGCATCGATCCAGACCAGCTGTGGATTAAGGAGATCCGGGTGGACGGCGGAGCTACCATGAAGCGCTGGCGGGCCCGGGCAATGGGGAGAGCTAATCTCATCAGGAAGCGGACGAGCCACATTACTGTTGTCGTCTCCGAGCAGGAGGGGGAGGGGGAGGAGTCGTAGCGCTCTCTCGCGCCGACTGGAGGCTGGCTCACCAGACCGGGTGCAGACGGCGCTCATGTCTATTGTTGAAGGGAGGCACGGATTTGGGACAGAAGACGCATCCGACCGGCTTTCGTCTTGGCGTCATCAGAGATTGGGATTCCCGGTGGTTCACGAAGCGATCATATGCCGACCTGCTTGAAGAGGATCTCATGATCCGCCGGTATCTCCGGGAGCGTCTGTCGCGGGCCGCCGTCTCCAAGATCGAGATCGAGCGTGCCGTGAAGCGCGTGACTGTCACGATCAAGACGGCTCGTCCCGGGGTAGTGATCGGCAGGAAAGGGGTCGAGGTCGATCGGCTGCGTGACGAGCTGAAGCACATCACAGGGAAAGATGTATTCATCAACATAGAGGAGGTAAAGACTCCTGAGGTCGACGCCGAGTTGGTTGCGCAGAGCATCGCGCGGCAGCTCGAGCAGCGTGTCTCCTATCGGAGAGCCATGAAGCGCGCAGTGGTGTCGGCGATGAGGATGGGCGCTCAGGGGATCAAGGTCTCTTGTGCGGGACGGCTGGCAGGCGCTGAGATCGCGAGGAGAGAGGGGTACCGGGAAGGTAGGGTCCCACTCCAAACGATACGTGCTGATGTTGAGTATGCCACCGCATTGGCGCGCACGACCTACGGATGCATCGGTGTCAAGGTCTGGATCTTCAAGGGCGAGGTACTGAGCAAGCGGGCCGAGGCTTCCGCGACGGGGCAGGAGGGATAACGCGATGTTCATGCCGAAGCGGGTGAAGTACCGGAAACAGCATCGCGGCAGACGTCGGGGTGTGGCGACACGGGGTTCGACCATCGCATTCGGAGAATTCGCGCTCCAAGCAGTCGAGCCCGCATGGATCACGAGTCGCCAGATCGAGGCCGCCCGCGTGGCGACAACGAGGTACCTGAAGCGAGGCGGGAAGATGTGGATCAGGGTGTTTCCTGACAAACCAGTGACTGCCAAGCCAGCGGAGACGCGCATGGGGAAGGGCAAGGGTGCGCCGGAGTACTGGGTGGCGGTAGTCAAGCCGGGAAGGATCCTCATCGAGCTGGAGGGGGTGACGCGGGAGAGAGCGAAGCGCGCGTTGACCCTGGCCGCCGCCAAGCTCCCGATCAAGACACGATTCCTCGTTCGTGATGAGGTACTCGCTGGAGGTTGATATGAGGGCGAGGGAACTTCGGCAGATGACCAGGACGGAGCTCGAGACAAGGTTGCACGACCTCGAAGAAGAGCTATTCAACCTTCGCCTGCGCCACGTGTCTCAGGAATTGACAAACCCACTGAGGATCCGCACAGTCCGCCGCGAGATCGCGAGGATACGTACGATACTGGGAGGCGGGGAAATCGGAGCGTGAGCATCTTCTGGCGGTCGATCGAGGCTGCCACGGAGTGAAGGAGGCGTTATCTGCCAATGGCCGAGCGAAGTAGACGGAAAGTGCGAATCGGTAAAGTAGTCAGCAACAAGATGGATAGGACGATCGTGGTTGCGGTCGATCGGTTGGTGCGCCACCCCATGTACAAGCGGGTCGTTCGAAGAACATCGAAGATGGTGGCTCACGATGAGGATAATCAGTGCCGGATAGGCGATATTGTGCGAATAATGGAGACCAGACCCTTGAGCAAGACGAAGCGGTGGAGGCTGGTCGAAATCGTTACTCGCGCCCCGGAGATCTGATCGTCCAGGCCTGTTGATTCTCAGTCGCCGAGGTATGTGCGACTTCTCGTAAGAGTATCTTGAGAGAACACCGATGATCCAGGAATACACACGACTGAACATAGCCGACAATTCCGGTGCGAAGGAAGCGATGTGCATCAAGGTTCTGGGAGGTTCGCGTCGTCGCTATGGCAAGATTGGCGACATAGTCGTGGTTGCCATAAAGGATGCTCTGCCCGGGAGCACGATCAAGAAAGGGGACATCGCGAGGGCGGTGGTCGTGAGGACGAAGCGCGAGTACCGACGGCGCGATGGATCATACATTCGGTTCGACGAGAACGCCGCAGTGCTGATCGACGAACAGCGAGAACCGAAGGGGACAAGGATTTTCGGACCGGTGGCCCGTGAATTGCGTGAGCGTCAGTTCATGAAAATAGTCTCCCTGGCAGCAGAGGTTGTGTAGCTATGCCCAGGCATATCGTGAAGAATGACACGGTGGTCGTCGTCTCCGGCGACGACAGAGGCAAGAGGGGGAAGGTACTGAAGATCTTCCCGAACAAGAATCGAGCCATCGTTGAGGGCATCAACTTCGTTAAGCGGCATACGAGGCCAACCCGCCGCAGTGCCCAGGGAGGTATCGTCGAGAAAGAGGGTCCGGTCCATCTCTCCAACCTTATGGTCGTCTGCCCCAAGTGTGGCAAGCCTACGCGGACAGGCATCCAGCAGTTGGCCGATGGATCGCGGGTCAGAGTATGTAAGCGGTGCAGGGAAACGATGGAACGTTGATGAGGGCGGTCGAGCATGCCTAGAATGCTAGAGCACTACCAGCAGAATGTCGTACCCGCCTTGATGAAGAGGTTCAATTATAAGAACCGTCTGCAAGTGCCGAGGCTCGAGAAGGTCGTCGTCAATGCGGGAGTGGGTGAGGCGATCCAGGAACCCAAACTGCTCGAGGCGATAATGCAGGACATCGCCACCATCGCCGGCCAGCGGCCGGCCATCACCAAGGCGCGGCGCTCGATCTCCAACTTCAAGCTTCGCGCCGGGACCCCGATAGGTTGCCGCGTGACTCTCAGAAGCGCGATGATGTACGAGTTCATCGATCGTCTGATTAACGTGGCGATTCCGCGGGTAAGGGACTTCCGAGGACTTTCGGCGGATAGTTTCGACGGGCGCGGCAACTACTCGATGGGTATTACGGAGCAGATCATCTTCCCCGAGATCGACTATGACAAGGTTCAGCGAATAATGGGCATGAATATCACCATAGTGACGACCGCAGCGAGTGATGACGAGGCGTTCGAACTCCTTCGCGGAATGGGTATGCCATTTCGCGGGGCATCGCGGTAATGCCTCGTCGGGGTGAGAAGAGAGGAGGGTATGGCAAAGAAGTCGTTGATCCAGAAGGCAAAGAGACCTCCGAAGTTCGGGGTACGGAGCTATAACCGGTGCCGGAGATGTGGGCGGCCGCGTGCTTACATTCGTCGATTCGGCTTGTGCAGAATATGCTTCCGGGAACTCTCGCTGAAGGGTGAGATACCGGGTGTGCGGAAGGCAAGCTGGTAGAGCCCTCGGCTTCGCCGGGAGGCTATTGTCCGTGTGGCGATGATTTCGCGTTGGACAGTATATCTGGAGGAACAAAGATGGCGATGAGCGATCCGATCGCCGACATGCTGACACGGATCCGAAACGGCTGTCGTGCTAAACACCCACGCGTCGATATTCCACGGTCGAAGATGAAAGAGGAGATCGCTCGAATCCTCCGCGACGAGGGTTTCATCGAAGGATACGAGCGCCTGGACGTTGCGGGGAAGGGCACGATTCGCATCAAGCTGCGTTACGATTCGAGAGAGCAAAGCATCATAACGGGGATCGAGAGGATTTCGAAGCCAGGCTGTCGGGTCTACGTAGGCAAGAATGAGATCCCTCGGATCTTGGCCGGTCTCGGGATCTCGATTCTCTCGACTTCCCAGGGCATTCATACCGGGCAGCAGTCACGTCGGCTGGGTATTGGAGGCGAGGTGCTCTGCCGGGTCTGGTAGAGTGAGCTGGCGACTCACCTGCCAGCGGACCGCGGGAGGGGCGGCGGGATCGGGACTGGCGCGGCGCAGTCGCAAGCGCGATACGGAGGGAGAGATGTCACGGGTAGGGTTCAAGCCCATCGAGATTCCTGATGGAGTGACGGTGGATCTCTCGGGTCATACGATCTCAGTGACAGGGCCCAAGGGAAAGCTCACCCGTTCTCTGCATCCGAGCATGAAGGTCATGGTGGAACAGGGCAGGATCCGGGTTGAGCGCCCGTCCGACGGCAGTGGCCACCGCTCTCTCCACGGTCTCACGCGGAGCCTTGTGGCGAACATGGTGCTCGGGGTCTCGAGAGGGTTTGAGAAGGTTCTGGAGGTGTGGGGTATCGGCTACCGGGCACAGGTGACTGGTGAGGGGCTGGCGCTCTCCGTCGGCTACTCGAGTGTCGTTACTATTCCTAATATCGAGGGGATCGAATTCGTCGCAGAGTCCGTCCGTGGAGTCGAGAAGGAGCTGACGACGAAAATCGTCGTTCGCGGTGCGGATAAGGAGCGGGTGGGCGAAGTGGCTGCAAAGATCCGTTCAATTCGACCTGCAGAGCCGTACAAGGGAAAAGGTATACGATACGAGGGCGAATACGTCCGAAGGAAGGCGGGAAAGACCGGTATCTAGATAGTCTGAACGTGCGTGTAGGAGTTGGGTGAGGTGATCCTGGGCGACGAGGGGAGCCGGTTCCGGGAGGGACGAGACTGATGCAGAAGAGCCGTAAGCGGGCGATTGCTGTCGCGAGAAGACACCGTCGAGTGAGAAAGAAGATCAGCGGATCGCCCGACCGTCCGCGGCTGGTGGTGTACAGAAGCCGTAAGCACATCTATGCGCAGATCATCGACGATGTGGCTGGCCGTACCCTCTGTGCCGCCTCGACTCTCGGGAGCCGGTCGCGCGATGGCTCCAGTCCGGGCACTAAGTCGGACCAGAGCAAGGAGACCGGCCTGGTGCTGGCCAGGGCAGCATTGGAGAAGGGCATCAAGCACGTCGTCTTTGATCGAGGTGGCTATCGATACCATGGTCGAGTCAAAGTGCTTGCTGAGGCCGCTCGAGAGGGCGGATTGGAGTTCTAGTGCGGAGGGAGGAGCGGTAATTTGAGACAGACCGACGTCAGCGGGACAGAACTGGTTGAGAAGGTCGTGAACATCAATCGCGTCGCCAAGGTGGTCAAGGGCGGACGGAGATTCAAGTTCAGTGCCGTGGTGGCAGTCGGGAACGAGGCAGGGCAGGTCGGGATTGGTCAGGGAAAGGCTGGCGAGGTCTCCGAGGCGATCCGGAAAGCTACAGAAGACGCCCGTAGAAATATGGTCGAGATCGCCGTGGTCGACGGTGCGATTCCTCACCAGGTGGTGGGGAAGGTGGGTGCGAGCGTGATTCTGTTAAAGCCGGCGGCTCCCGGTGCAGGTGTGATCGCCTGTGATGCGGTTCGGGCCGTGCTGGAGGCCGCGGGAGTGCGCGACATCCTTACCAAGTCTCTCGGTTCGAACAACGCACTCAATCTGGTCAAGGCGACTATGGAGGGCCTGCGTCGTCTACGGCGTCCGGAGGAGGCCGCTCGCAGGAGGGCGAGGGCCCCGAGAAGCGCGGAGGGTGATCGAAAGTGACCGGAGGCGGCAGGTTGCGTATTACCCAGAGACGGAGTGCGATCGGCAGGAGGTACGATCAGAAGCGAACGTTGAAGGCGCTCGGCATTACGAAGCTCCAGCAGACGGTCGTTCATGAGGACACTCCGGCGATTCGGGGAATGATCAAGAAGATAGAGCACCTACTGGAGGTTGAGGAAGCGTGAGGCTGTCGAGGCTCCACCCCCCACCGGGGTCCAGGACCAAGCGCAAGCGGGTTGGGCGGGGTCCAGGATCCACGCTGGGCAAGACATCGGGACGTGGCACGAAAGGGCAACTCTCCCGCTCCGGCGGCCGGAGTCACCCGTGGTTTGAAGGTGGACAGATGCCGCTGCAGCGGAGAGTACCCAAGCGCGGATTCGTGAATCCTCATAGACGGGAATTCCAGGTCGTCAACGTGGGCGATCTTGCGCGATTCGATGCCTCGGCGACGATCGATTTCGACCTGATGTGCGAACGTCGGCTCGTTCGCCGACGCGGCGGTCCGGTGAAGGTCCTGGGTCGGGGAGAGTTGAGCATTCCCCTTACTGTGCGGGCGAACGCATTCAGCAAGAGTGCCAGGGAGAAGATCGAGGCTCTAGGCGGAAAGGCAGAGGTCATCGAGCTGTGATCCAAACCTTTCAGAACATCTTCAAGATACCAGAGCTGAGGCGTCGCATCCTGTTCACTCTCGCCCTGCTGATTGTCTATCGCCTTGGGGCGCATGTGCCATCGCCGGGCATCGACGCATCTGCCCTGGGGGCGTACCTGGCGCAAGCGCGCGGCACGCTCTTCGGGCTGTACGACATGTTTGTTGGTGGGGCACTCCGACGTGCCACCATCTTCGCCCTCGGGATCATGCCCTATATCAGTGCGTCGATCATCATGCAGCTCCTGACGCCTGTCGTGCCGTACCTCGAGCGCATCCAGAAAGAGGGGGAAGAGGGACGGAAGAAGATTACGCAGTACACCCGATACGGTACGGTCCTCCTGTCACTCATCCAGTCATATGGCATTTCGATATTTCTCGAAGGGCTGTCGGCATCTCCCGGTGGTACGATCCTCCCGATCGTGCCGAATCCAGGGATTCCGTTCCGCCTCCTGACGATGATCACCCTAACCTCCGGTACTATCTTCATCATGTGGCTTGGGGAACAGATATCTGACCGGGGAATAGGGAACGGAATATCTCTGATAATCTTCGTAGGTGTCCTCGATAGTGTGCCCAGTGATGTCCTGAATACGTTCAATCTCGTCCGGGTTGGGATGCTGGGCCCGATCGCGATGGTCTTTGTGGCAGCTCTGATGGTTGCGGTCACCGCAGCCGTGGTGTTGATGACCCAGGGGCAGAGAAGGATACCGGTGCAGTATGCCAAACGGGTGATCGGCAGGAGAATGTACGGGGGGCAGAGCACACATATTCCGCTCCGGATCAATACTGCTGGTGTGATTCCCATTATCTTCGCCCAGTCGATAATGATGTTCCCCGGCACGATCTCGACATTCTTCTCGAAGAGCGAGACTGCCCAGGCGATCGCCGCGTGGTTCGATCCCGGCGCGCTCCTTTACTCGATCGTCTACGCTGCGCTCATCGTATTCTTCACGTACTTCTATACCGCGATCGTTTTCAACCCGGTCGATCTGGCGGACAACATGAAGAAGTACGGCGGTTTCATACCCGGGATCCGTCCGGGAGCTCGCACCGCCGAGTACATAGACCGGGTTCTGACGCGGATCACGCTGCCAGGGGCGATCTTTCTGGCATTTGTCGCGATACTTCCCTTCTGGCTGGCGAAATCGGTCCATGTGCCTTTCTATTTTGGGGGAACGGCACTGTTGATCATTGTCGGCGTTGCCCTCGACACCGTTCAGCAGATCGAATCACACCTGCTGATGCGCCACTATGAGGGGTTCCTCAGAAAGGGTCGCATCAGAGGTAGACGGTAGGGGGCATGGTATCGTCTCCCCGGAGGACTAGGTTCCACGCATGCGTCTCGTGTTACTTGGACCGCCTGGTGCAGGGAAAGGGACACAGGCTGAGCGGATATCCAGGGAGTTCGGGATACCCAAGATCTCGACCGGCGACATCCTGCGCGAGGCTGCACGGAATGGGTCCGAGCTGGGGCTGAAGGCGAAGGGGTACATGGACAAGGGCGATCTCGTGCCCGATGACGTCATTCTCGGCTTGATCGAGGAGCGGATCTCTTCGGATGATGCTGCGAACGGATTCCTTTTCGATGGATTCCCGCGGACTATCGCTCAGGCAGAAGGGCTGGACCGGATGCTCAGCAGCCGTGGCGTCACCCTCGATGTCGTTATCTCGCTCGACGTCACGGAAGAGAATGTTATCGAGCGGCTCAGCCGGCGTTATGTCTGCAGCGAGTGTGGGCGGGTCTTCAATCTCGTAACGAAGGCGCCGGCGCGAAAAGGTCTGTGCGATGCCTGCGGCGGCAAGCTCATTCAGCGCGAGGATGACCGTCGGGAGACTGTCGCGGAGCGTCTTCGAGTCTATAACGAGCAGACCGATCCGCTTCGTGGATTCTATCGGCAGCGGTCGATTCTCGCGGCGGTCGATGGGAACGGAACACTGGAAGAAGTCTATGGGAGGATACGCAGAGAAATCACCCGGGGGATCTCCCCATGATCGTTCTCAGATCTGAGCGAGAGATCAGGACGATCGGAGAGTGTTGTCGCATTGTCGCTCTCGTGCTATCGAGCGTCGAGCGATGGCTGCGGCCGGGAGTGACGTCCGGGGAACTCGAGGAGAGAATCGAGGCCCTTATCGAGCGGGAAAACGGCAAGGCGGCGTTTCGTGGCTGGCATGGCTTCCCGGGTGCGGTCTGCATATCATTCAATGAGGAGGTTGTTCACGGCATCCCGTCCGACAGGACGATTGCTGACGGCGACGTAGTCAGTATCGATGTGGGCGTCAAGAAGGATGGGTATTTCGGGGATGGCGCTCGGACCTTCGCCGTGGGGAGCGTGTCTCCCGAGGTCCTGCGGCTCCTGGCCGTTACTGAGGCCGCTCTCATGGACGGCATAGGCCAGGCCAGGGTGGGCAACAGACTCTCCGATATATCGCACGCTGTTCAGCGGTGCGTGGAGCGGGCGGGGTTCTCGGTCGTTGAGAAGCTGACCGGCCACGGCATCGGTACCGAGCTCTGGGAGGATCCTCCCATACCGAACTTCGGGCCGCCGGGGCGGGGCCCAAAGCTCAAGGCCGGCATGGTGCTTGCGATCGAGCCGATGGTCAATGCCGGCGGGCCCGAAGTCGAGACGCTTCCCGACGGGTGGACATGCGTAACGCGTGATGGTTCCCATTCGGCTCACTTCGAACACACCATAGTCGTTACTGAGAACGGACCCAGGGTTCTGACCGCGGACAAGCGAGGGACGTAGATCATGCCCAAGAAGGACGCCATTCAGGTCGAGGGGACGGTTGTCGAGCCGCTCCCGAACGCGATGTTTCGGGTCGAGCTCGACAACGGACACCGCGTCCTTGCGCATGTGTCGGGAAAGATGAGAATGCACTTCATACGGATTCTGCCGGGAGATAGGGTCACTGTGGAACTCTCCCCTTATGATCTCACGAGAGGCAGGATCATCTATCGGTTCAAGTAGCAGAGAGTGGCCTTAGCGTTTTTGGGGAAGATCTCCATGAAAGTGCGAGCCTCCATAAAGAAGATCTGCGATCACTGCAAGATCATCCGCAGGAAGGGTGTAGTGCGCGTGATCTGCAAGAATCCTCGGCACAAACAGCGCCAGGGGTGACGAGGCCGGCTGCGGACGTACAATTCGGGCGGTGTGGCAGGAACTCGATCCGCTCAGTCTGGATGAGATAAGGAGGTTTCGGCATGGCACGCATAGCAGGTGTCGATCTCCCGAAAGAGAAGCGTGTAGAGATAGGACTACGCTACATCTTTGGCATCGGGGCAACTTCTGCAAGGGAAATTATCGAGAAGACCGGAGTCGATCCGGGGGGCAAGGTCAAGGACCTGACTGAGGCGGAGGTCGCGAGGTTGCGGAGCGCCATAGAAGCTGACTACAAGGTCGAAGGTGCGCTGCGAGCTGAGGTCGCGATGAACGTCAAACGACTCATCGACATCGGGACCTATCGCGGGATCCGCCACAAGCGGGGTCTACCCGTGCGAGGTCAGCGGACGCACACCAATGCGAGAACGAGACGAGGTCCCAGGAAGGGCTCTGGTACGCTGAAGAAGCGAGCGTAGTCCCCACCTTGCGTTTACGTGGAGGGATAGCACGTGGCCGACAGGAGACGGAAGAGAGGGGTTCGGAAGAAGGATCGTCACATTGAGCCGACTGGTGTTGCTCACATTCAGGCAACCTTCAACAACACGATTGTGACCATCACGGACACACAGGGCAATGTGGTCTGTTGGTCGAGTGCGGGAAGAGTTGGCTTCAAGGGGTCAAGGAAGAGCACTCCCTTTGCCGCCCAGGTCTCCGCTGAAAGCTGTGCCAAGGAGGCTCTGAGTTCTGGCATGAAGAGAGTCGAGGTCTGGGTCAAGGGGCCGGGATCGGGCAGAGAGGCGGCGATCAGGTCGCTCCAGGCCGCAGGGCTCGACATCGTGGCGATAAAGGACGTAACACCGATTCCCCACAATGGATGCCGCCCGCCGAAGAGACGTCGGGTTTAGTGGACTCGAGGGGTACGGCACCATCGGGGGATCGAGGGAGGTTCGTCGATGGCGCGATATACCGACGCGCGATGCAAACTCTGTCGACGCGAGGGAACGAAGCTGTTCCTGAAGGGCGAACGATGCATCACCGAGAAGTGCGCTATGGAGCGGCGCGCCTATCCTCCTGGTGAACGCGGGCGAGATTCGCGGATGAAGCTATCGGGGTATGGCGTGCAGCTGCGCGAGAAGCAGAAGCTCCGGCGCATGTACGGGCTGCTCGAGCGACAATTCCACAACTACTTCAAGAAGGCGGAACGCATGAAGGGAGTGACCAGCGAGCTTCTCGTGCAGCTGCTGGAGCGTCGTCTGGACAATACAGTCTACCGACTCGGATTCGCACCGTCCCGGATTTCAGCCAGACAGCTTGTACGGCACGGTCACTTCACAGTCAACGGAAAAAGGGTAGACATCCCATCCTTCTTGCTGCGTGCTGGCGACGTGGTCGAACTGCGAGAGAAGGGGCGCTCAATGCCGCTGGTGGAAGCCAGTCTCGAAGAGCGCGGCCGGCGTGAGCTCCCTGCGTGGCTCTCTTTCGACAGGGAGTCGTTCCGCGGCACCATGATGGAGCTGCCGACGCTCGAGCACGTGGCGGTGCCGGTGGAACTACAGCAGATCGTTGAGTTGTATTCCAAGTAGCTTTCGTGGCAATACGCTCCTCAGAGGCGGAGGGCCGGAGTCATGAAGAAGAAAAGCCTGCAAATGCCTAAGAGGGTTGAGATCGACACAGAGACGTTCAGCGATACCTATGGCAGATTCGTCGTCGGTCCGCTGGAGCGAGGGTACGGCACCACACTGGGAAACGCTCTGCGCCGTGTGCTCCTCTCGTCTATCGAGGGGGCGGCCATCACATCCGTGCGTATCGATGGCGTACTGCATGAGTTCAGCACGATACCGGGGGTGCTCGAGGATGTTACGGAGATCGTGCTCAACCTCAAGCAAATCCGGGCTCGGCTGACGGGCGAGAGATCGAAGACTGTCTGGCTGACGAGCGACAACAAGCGCGAGCTGCGTGCGGGGGACATCGAAACTGATGTCGATGTAGAGATATTGAATCCCGAACAGCACATCGCGACGGTGTCGAGCGACGCCAAGGTCCGTATGGAAATACAATTGGGTACTGGCCGGGGCTATGTACCGGCTGAGCAATTGAAAGATCCGCGGAATCCAATCGGAACCATCGCCCTCGATGCGTTCTTCTCGCCGATCACTAAAGTGAACTATCGTGTCGAGAATACGCGGGTAGGACAGCGAACAGACTACGACAAACTGATACTCGACGTGTGGACCGATGGCACGATACGGCCGGATGACGCGCTGGCTTACGCAGCAAAGATCATGAAGGACCACATGAACTTGCTCATCAATTTCGAGGAGGAAGCTGAGCAGGAAGAAGAAGAGATTGACGAGGAAGTGGAGCGGATGCGGGAGCTTCTGGCGAGAAGTGTCGACGAGCTGGAGCTGTCCGTTCGGTCAGCAAACTGTCTGGCAGCCGCCAGGATCAAGACGTTGGGCGATCTGGTGCAGAAGTCGGAAGTGGAGATGCTGAAATACAGGAACTTCGGGAAGAAGTCACTGGGAGAGCTCAACGGGATTCTGAAAAAGCTCGGACTCTCTTTCGGGATGGATATCTCGAAGTACGTGAAGAAAGAACCACAGAAGGAAGCCTAGAGGGGACGTCTGGTATGCGTCACAGGAAAGATGGAAACAGACTGGGACGCACGAGTGCTCACCGCAAGGCGATGCTTGAGAACCTTGTGACTGCCCTGTTCGAGCATGAGCGTGTGCGGACAACCGATGCGAAGGCGAAGGAAGCCCGCAGAGTCGCGGAGCGGCTCATAACGCGGGCGCGAGATGGTAGTCTGGCATCGAGGAGAGTTGTCCTGCGCTCGCTGAGAGATAAGAAGGTCGTCCGGAAGCTGTTCGAGGAGATCGCTCCCCGATACGAAGGGCGTAACGGAGGTTATACGCGCATCATCAAGCTCGGGCGGCGTAGAGGAGATGGTGCGTCAGTCTCGATACTGGAACTCGTGGGGTACGAGCTGTCCGAGAAGACCAAGGGGGGCAAGGGGAAGTCGAAGTGACGCTCCACCCCTCAGCCGTGCCGTACTGTCGGTCTCTCCATCGGTCTGGGCACAGGTAGTGCATTGCGTCGACGAGCGCGCCGAAAGGAGTAGGTAGAGTGCCCGAGACCCCCTCTTCTCTCGCCATTGGCCTGATCGTCTCTGTGGCCGTGGGCGTGGGAACCTTTCTCCTGCTCCATCTCATATGGCGATTTGTGAGCAGGCTCGAGACCTTTCGCAAGATCGCCTGGCCACTCCACCTTCTTTTTCTCCTTGCCGCGGTATGGATCGCCCTGCAGTTCGCGCCGTTCTCCCTGTCGCCGCTCTCTCTCCAGATCTTGACCGCTCTCGGTCTCCTGTTCGTTCTGTACACGTTGCTCCGGCTGATCGAGGTCTTCTTTTTTGATCTCGTCGTGCTCCCTCGTCGTGAGGTCAAGATACCAGTTCTGTTCCGGACAATCATCCGCTGGATACTCGTACTCATCGTCATCTTCGCGCTGCTCAAGAGCCTCTATCCGCAATTCAGTCTTGCGCCGCTCTTTGCCACGTCTGCCGTGGCGGCTATCGTCATCGGCATTGCCCTTCAGGATATCCTGGGCAACCTCTTCAGCGGCATTGCTCTCAACTTCGAGAGACCGTTCGATATCGGCCACTGGATCACTGTGGGGACCGACACGGGGCAGGTCGTCGATATGAGCTGGAGAGCGACGAGAATCCGGACCCTGGGCAACGACTATGTGATCATGCCGAACGGGTCGCTGGCGAAGGAGAAGATCATCAACTACTCGGTGCCCACGCGGGCGCATGCACGGGAGATCGAGGTGGGCGTGAGCTACGGCGTGCCTCCCGGGGAGGTGAAGAGGCGCATGATCGAGGCCTCACTCGAGGTCCCGAGGGTGCTGAGACGGCCGGCTCCCATCGTTCGCCTTCAGGGATTCGATGACTTCTCGGTCAGGTACGTTGTGAAGTTCTGGACGGCCGATTTCGCAGCCCATCTCGATATCGAAGATGAGGTGAGGACGAAGATATGGTACCGCTTCAAACGGACTGGTATCGAGATACCATTCCCCATCCGAACTGTCTATCTGCATCAGGTTACTGAGGAGGAGGCCGAGAGGGAACGCCGGGCTGAGGTCGATCGCCATCGGGAGTTGCTGAAGAGAGTCGAGATCTTCGCGCCACTCTCCGAGGATGAACTCGCGCGCATCAGCAGACAGCTCAGGCTCGGACGCTTCGCTCGGGGAGAGACGTTGGTGACACAGGGTGAACCGGGCGATAGCTTCTACATCATAGTGAGCGGTGAAGTCTCGGTGACGGTGAGAGATGCGGAGGGCCATTCGGCCGAGGTCGCCCGGCTCGGCGATGGTTCGTTCTTCGGAGAGATGTCATTGTTGACGGGGGCGCCGCGGAACGCCACAGTCACGGCTCTCCAGGACACGAATGTGCTCATCGTGGATAAGGCTCAGTTTGCCACCATCCTGGAACGGAATCCGGCAATAGCCGAGGAACTGTGCAAGATCCTGGACGAGCGCGAGAAGGCGACGCGGGCGCGGCTCCTCGAGGCGAAGGAGGTTCCGATCGAGGAGAGGGAGGCGACACGTCGATCGATTCTCCACGGCATTCGGCGGTTTTTCGGCCTGAAGTCGTAAGGGCCGGTGTCGATCATCAGGCGGTACATGGGCATCCGCCAGGAGGCGTCTACGTCCGGTTCCCGCCGATGTCCTGCGGGGCGCCGGGCCTCGAAGAATATCCAGGTGCAGTTGGGATAGCATGGAGAAGGGTCTTGTACGCCATACTACGAGGTTGACGTGCTTACGAAAGTCCTCAGAAAGGTAATGGGAGGCTCGAAGAACGAGCGCGAGCTGAAGAAACTCCTCCCGCTTGTCGACGAGATTAATCAGATCTATGCGGATCTGTATCACCTCACCGATGAACAGCTGCGCGGGAAGACGGATGAGCTACGTGCGGCCGTCGCGGAGGCGACGGAGGAGCTCAGGGTACATGTTGACGAGGTCCGGGCGCGGCGCACGGAACTGATGGACGAACTGGGTGATGTGCGAAAGAGGGCCAGGTCCGAGGTGATAGAGGGAGACATCGATGAGCTGGAACGGGAGCTCGAAGACTGCCGCGAGGAGGAACATGATGCCGTGGCCGCACTCGAGATCCGTCAGGCAGAGGTGCTCGATGATCTTCTGCCAAGAGCCTACGCCGTCGTCAAAGAGGCGTGCCGAAGGCTCGTCGGGCAGACCTGGCGAGTGTGCGGAATAGATACCACCTGGGACATGGTGCCCTTCGATGTTCAGCTCATGGGGGCGATCGTTCTCCATCAGCGCTCCGGCAACTGGAGAGAGCGTTGGTCGAAAGACATAGAGAAGCGCGAGAAGAGCCCCCGCGGGAAGATTGCGGAGATGGCGACAGGAGAGGGCAAGACGCTTGTTGCCACCATGCCTGTCTACCTGAATGCCCTGCTGGGGAGAGGGGTCCACGTGGTGACGGTGAACGATTACCTTGCACAACGCGACCGAGAGTGGATGGGGAAGGTATATGAGTTCCTCGGATTGACAGTCGGATGCATTCAGGCGGGAATGACGCCGATCGAGCGAAAGCGCGAGTACGAATGCGATGTGACTCACGGGACGAACAACGAATTCGGTTTCGATTACCTGCGCGACAACATGGCTGTGAGGATCGAAGACCAGGTTCAGCGCGGGCACTACTATGTCATCGTCGATGAAGTTGACAGCGTCCTTATCGACGAGGCGAGAACTCCGCTCATCATCTCTGGCGTGGTCGAGCATTCGCTCCACCAATTCGATAAGTTGAAGCCCGTAGTGGATCGAGTTGTTCATCAGCAGACTGTACTTGTGAACCGGATTGTGGCTGATGCCCAGGAGCTCCTCGATCAAGGGGACGAATATGGCGCAGGAATCAAGCTCCTCCAGGCGCGGCGCGGCGCGCCGAAGAACAAACGGCTGATGAAGATCGAAGGGGAAGTCGGGGTCAAGAAGTTGATCAGTCGTGTGGAATCGGAATATACGCGCGACAAACGCATGGGCGAGATAGACGAAGAGCTCTTCTTCAGCATCGACGAGAGGGGCCAGGTTACTGATCTATCTGAGAGAGGGCGGAATGCAATCGCCCCCGACGATCCGGAGTTCTTCGTCTTACCCGACCTGGCTGTCGAGGTGGAAGAGATACGGCGCGACGAGAGCCTGACGCCTCAGCAGCGCGTGGAAAAGGAGGAACGGCTGCACAGGGTGTTCGCTGAGAAGAGCGAACGTCTCCATAATATCAGACAACTGCTCAAGGCTTACTCGCTGTTCGAGAAGGACGTGGAATACGTCGTCACCGATGGCCGGGTCATCATAGTGGACGAGTTCACCGGCAGGCTGATGCCGGGCAGGAGGTTCAGTGACGGTCTTCACGAGGCGCTTGAGGCCAAGGAGGGCGTCACCATCGAGCGCGAGACTCAGACGATGGCTACCATTACCCTCCAGAACTACTTCAAGCTCTATGAGAAACTGGCAGGTATGACGGGGACCGCGGAGACCGAGCAGGCCGAATTTTACGAGAACTACGGCCTCGAGGTGGTTGTCATACCGACGAATGAACCCGTTCGCCGGATCGACTACGCTGACCTGGTATACAAGACGAGGCGTGAGAAATACAACGCGGTCATAGACGAAATCGTCTCCCTGCACGAGCAGGAACGTCCCGTTCTCGTGGGGACCGTGAGCGTCGAAGTCTCCGAGACCCTTTCGAGGATGCTGAAACGACGAGGCATCAAGCACTCAGTACTCAACGCGAAGTACCATCAGAAGGAGGCTGAGATCGTCGCGCTGGCCGGCGAGCCAGGCGCTGTAACCATCGCCACGAATATGGCCGGCAGGGGGACGGACATAAAGCTCGGTACGGGCGTGGTGAAGGGTGAGGCGTGCTATCTCGTATCGGGGGATGGTGCATGCCGGTACTGGGATGAGGAGCCGGGCCGCTGTCCCGGGGCTGTCCCCTGCGGCCTCCACATCGTTGGAACTGAGCGACATGAGGCGAGAAGGATAGATCGTCAGCTCCGGGGGCGGTGCGGACGTCAGGGGGATCCGGGTTCCTCCCGATTCTATCTTTCGCTGGAAGACGATCTGATGCGACTCTTTGCTTCTGAATGGGTCGCATCGGTCATGAACAAGCTTTGGGTGGAGGAAGGGCAGCCGATCGAACACAACATGGTGACGCGCGCGATCGAGCGGGCCCAGGAGCGGATCGAGGGATATAACTTCGATATACGTAAGCGGCTGCTGGAGTACGACAACGTGATGAATAAACAGCGGTCCACGATCTACCAGCTGCGACAGCAGGTGTTGGAAGAGGCGGACGTCAGAGACCGGGTCGACGAAGTGATTGCGACGGTCGTGGAGAGAGTCGTCGAGCAGCATACCGACTCCCGTGCCTATCCGGAGACGTGGGACTGGCAGGGCCTGCGCAATGAACTGATGAGGCTATTCCTTCTGTCTGATTTCCAGGTTGATGACGAGAAGAGCGAGCGTCTCCGTGTCGATGATCTGTATGAGACTATTCTCCACCGAGCTCGCTCGCTGTACAGTGAACGTGAGGCCCTGCTTCCATCCGAGGATATGCGGCAGCTCGAGCGAGCGATTCTGCTCAGGACGATCGATGACCGCTGGCGCGATCACCTGCGCGCCATCGATGCCATGCGGGAAGGCATCGGTCTGCGCGCATATGGTCAGAAAGACCCGCTGCTCGAGTACAAATCAGAGAGCTTCCGTATGTTCGAGGAGCTGCTGACTGAGATCTACGAAGATGTGATCAGGTATCTGTTCAGGTTTCAGGTGGCGGCTCGGGAACCTCGACGGGTCGCTGAGCGGAAGCTCGATGTGGCCCCTCCCGTGCGAGCTATGAAGCCGAGTACGGTGGCTCCTATGGTCGCGGGAGAGCCGGCGGGGCGACCGGAGGCGCGGCCTGAGCCTGCGGGACGCGCGGGGGCGGAAAGGCCGAGCCCGGTGCGAGTGGGAAAGAAGGTTGGTCGGAATGATCCGTGCCCGTGTGGCAGCGGGAAGAAGTACAAGAAGTGCTGCGGGCGTTAGGGAGCTGCTTCAGCCAATTCCTGTCGAGAACCGGCCGGGTCGATCCGGCCGGTTTCCCTGTACGCCCCGGGGTCCTGCTCCGGAGGCCGAAATCCGGTAAGGGGCGGGGCCGATGTAACGCACTCTCATGCCATCACTCGATAGTCACCTCGACCCGGTCCTCCCCGTCATCGACTTCCACGATCTTCCCCTGCGCGCCGTTCTCGATATGGGCCACGAGCTCATCGACATCGATGTCCTTCTCGCCCATCTTCGCCTTTGCATCATCGGGGATGAACCGAGCCGCCAACTTGGCGAGCGTGATGGGAATGTTGACGTTCACCTTCTGTTCGCCCCCCTGCCAGACGCGTAAGCGGAGCATCTTGCCGCCCGATTCCTCCGCGCCGACCCTTCCCTCTGGTATGAGTGCATCGAGGAGCTTTTCCGCCTCCTCGGCGGTGATCTTGCCCTGTTCGAGCATCTTCAGTATGCGCAGTCGATCGTCTTTTGTGCCATTCATCGTCTGTCTCTCCTCTTCTGCCCGCAGGGCCGCCTGGCGCATTGGTCTGGCAGGCGGGATACGGGGATCTGTTCTTACATGCGCTCACGCCGCAGCCGGGCGACAGCCTCTTCGGCGCTTATCTCCCGCCGCTCCAGTCGGTCCAGGATTTCCTCTCGTCTCCCTGGGTCTCGTGGTCTCCGATCGGCCCTGGGCCGGGAGCCGCGGCGGCGAACGCCTCCGGCCATGAGCGCGAGCCCGATCAGGACGAGCAGCAGGGGCCAGTGCCGCGCGATTTCGATCTGGACCAGGCCGATATTGCTGAACCAGATCAGCAGGCCGATGGCCGCGACGATCAGGCCCAACCATACTCGTGCTGAACGTCTCCTCCCGGAACCCGCAGAACCATGCCCCATGGTCATATCTTCCTCCTTACACGCCGTCATCTTTCAGTATCTTGATCGCCTGGTCGACGGGGAGTTCCCCTCGTTCGAGTTGAGAAAGGACGTCAGCCCTCAATCTCTGTCTCTCCTTTCTGTCCTCGGGCACGCACCCCAGCGCCTGAAGGACGGCGTCAAGTCGGTTTCTGACGGTGGGGTAGGAGATCTCGAGCTCCTTCTCTACCTCCCGGATGTTGCCGCGGCACCTGAGGAAGATGCGGACGAACTGAGCCTGTTCCGGGGAGAGCTGGCAGAATTCGCACGTGGTGAACCGGCCTTCGAGGGCCGCGGAGCAGGCTCGACATTCCAGGCGCGTCACATCCATTGCCTCCCCACACACCGGGCACCTGCTTACGAGATTCTTAGGCTTCACTTTTAATTCTCCTCATTTTTCGCCATCTCATATTGAATTATATTAGGTGTTTATTGATTTTGTCAATAGGAAAATTAACAAAATTCAGCGGCCAGGTATCGGGGGCCACAGGGGGGCGACCCCGGCACGAGCGGAATGGGACACTCATATCGTGGCGAAATCCGGACATTTCCGATTGGCTGGGAACAGGACGTTTCTATGTTGCTGAGAACCGGACATTTCTACCTTGGCTAAGAACCGGACATTTCTATTTGGCATTGACAGGTGCGAAAGTTAGGCTTGACTCATGTCCTTTCGACAGTTACACTAGTGGCGGGCGAACTTGGCCAGGTTGAACTGTCGTCATAACCCGGGAGAGTGTGTGCACGTGAGAACGCGATTTCTCTTGCTCGTCGCGGGTCCGGTCATCTTCATTGCCGCGTATTCTGCTCCGGGCCAACATGTCGATGTGGCACGTCTTGAGGGGGTGATCGCACCATTTTCCGCCCGGTACCTTGTCCGGGCGATCGACCAGGCTGAGGAAGATGGGGCCGAGTGCCTGATCATCGAGATGGACACTCCCGGGGGCCTCGATGAGTCGATGCGTCAGGTCATCAAGCGCATTCTGGCTGCGGATGTGCCGGTCGTTGTATACGTCTCCCCCGGGGGCGCCCGTGCTGCCTCTGCCGGTGCTGTTATTGCTCTCGCCGCTCACATCGCGGCCATGGCTCCGGGCACTAATATCGGTGCCGCCCATCCGGTGACTATTGGGGGAGAGGGGACCGATGAAGTGCTCTCCGAGAAGATGACGAGAGATGCCGCAGCATATGTGCGTGCTCTCGCCGAGCGGAGGGGGAGAAATGTAGAGTGGGCGGAGCGGGCGGTTCTCGAGAGTGCGTCGGCTACTGAAGAGGAGGCTCTAGAGCTTTCTGTCATAGAGTACGTCGCTCTCAGCATCCCGGGACTGCTCGAGAAGATAGATGGGCACGAGGTCGAGGTGGCATCAGGGACGGTGACGCTCGCAACGAGGGAGGCGGCGACGCGTCAGATCGCCATGGGCCTGCGTGATGAGGTCTTCCACGTAATCACCAACCCCAATGTTGCCTACATCCTGTTCATTCTCGGATTCTACGGACTCCTGTTCGAGCTCCAGAATCCAGGTGCGATCTTTCCCGGTGTCGTGGGGGCGATCTGTCTCATCCTTGGATTCCTTGCGTTTCAGACCCTGCCTATCAACTATGCAGGATTACTGCTCATCGTCCTGGCGATGATTCTGTTCATCCTCGAGCTGAAGGTGCCCTCTCACGGCATCTTGACGATCGGAGGCGTAGCAGCTATGGTGCTTGGATCTGTTTTGCTGATCGACTCGTCAGAGCCATTCCTCCGAGTCTCCTGGTCGGTCATCATCCCGGCCGTGCTCACGACCGTCGCGTTCTTCGTCTTTGCCGTGGGTATGGGGCTGAGGGCGCAGCTGAGGAAGCCCGCCACGGGTTCGGAAGGGTTGACGGGTCTCATCGGCGTCGTCAGATCGCCCATCGATGCGGAGTCGGAGGGAACGGTTCTGGTGCACGGGGAGATATGGAGGGCCACGTCTGACGAGAGGATAGAGAAGGGCGAACGAGTAAAGGTCACCGGAGTGGAAGGGTTGACCGCGAGGGTGACTCGGGTCTAGATCATCCAGAGACGCGTGCGGCGGCGGCTGCCGTATCGAGAGGAGGAAGGACCATGACCGGTCTCGGGCTGTATGTTGTCGTCTTCATCGTAGTGATGCTCCTTGCCAGCGCTATTCGGATTCTCCGTGAATATGAACGGGGGGTCATCTTTCGGCTCGGCCGTCTCATCGGAGTGAAAGGCCCCGGGCTCATTCTGCTCATCCCCATCGTCGACAAGATGGCGAAGGTCGGCCTGCGTGTCGTCACGATGGATGTTCCCCCTCAGGACGTGATCACTCGCGACAACGTCACCGTGAAGGTGAACGCAGTCGTCTATTTCCGGGTCATGGATCCTGCCAGGGCTATCGTCGAGGTGGAAGATTTCCTGTACGCAACCTCACAGATCGCACAGACGACGTTGAGGAGCGTGCTCGGCGAGGCCGAGCTGGATGAGTTGCTCGCCGAGCGGGATAAGATGAACACGAAACTCCAGGAGATTATCGACGAAGAGACCGATCCCTGGGGGATCAAGGTGTCGATGGTGGAGATCAAGCACGTGGACATCCCCGTGGAGATGCAGCGGGCGATCGCCAGGCAGGCAGAAGCGGAGAGGGAGCGGAGGGCCAAAGTCATCCACTCCGAGGGAGAGCTCCAGGCTGCGGACAAGCTGTCCCAGGCGGCGAAGATACTGGCGGCTGAGCCCATATCCCTCCAACTCCGGTTCCTCGAGACGCTCACAAAGGTCGGCGCGGAGAACAACTCCACCGTTATCTTCCCGGTGCCCATCGACCTCCTGCGCCCGTTTCTCGGGTTGGGTAAGGGCCCAGGCGTCTAGTTTTCGCTTGACAGAGAGGGTAGAGTGCTTTCATACTGATGTCGGCGTCGGTGCATCCGTTCGGTGCTCCAAGGGTTACATTGCGAAGAAGGTGGTGAGAATCTGACGTGGGGCCGTGGCGCAGTTGGGAGCGCGTTTGACTGGCAGTCAAAAGGTCACGGGTTCGAATCCCGTCGGCTCCACCATAACCTCGTCCGTGGACGAGGGATGATTGTCCAGCATCTGTTGGCGTTCAATCTTCAAGGGGAGTAACAGGCTGCGATGAAGAGACAATGCGTTCAGTTTCTAGTGTCCCTGGGACTGTGCCTCATGCTCACCGGGTGCGCGGTGGTTACCGAGGAGGCGGATATCTCTGCAGATACAGCTACCGCATCAAAGGATGAGGCGGAAAAGGCGTACAACATCGGAATGGAATACCTGAGAAACAGGCTCTATGTCGATGCCGTGGGCTCCTTCGAGAAGGCAATCGATCTCGACCCTGCATGTCTCCTCTGCTACGTCGGTCTGGGGAAGGCGAAGGCAGAGCTGAGGGCGTACGATGAGTCAGAGGTGGCATACAGAAGTGCGATTGAGCTGGATCCCGACCGGCCCGAGGGGTACCAGGGTGTGGGGTACCTGTTTGTCGTCCGGTCGATGTACAGTGAGGCCATCGAGGAGTACGAAAAGGGTCTCGCCGTGCTGCCCAGAGATCCGGAACTCCTCTTCGGCCTTGGGTACGCATACGAGCAATGGGGTAAGAGTGAAGAGGCAATCGATGCGTACCGCCGGGCGATAGAGAGCGATTCCGGCTTCGTGAGCGCGTACTATCGAATGGGGTCTCTTCTCGTAGCGGGTGAGCGGTTCGAGGAAGCGATCTCCGCTCTCGAACAGGTTGTCGCCGCCGACACTTCTGACTACGACGCTCACAGTGTTCTCGGAGATGCCTACTATGGAGCGGAGCGGGACGATGAGGCAGAGCGCGAATTTCGCTGGCTCATTGCTCACAGGCCAGATCAGATATCGACCCATCTGAAGCTGGGGAAGATTCTGGAGAGGAAGGGCCGGAACAACGACGCGCTCGAGGAATATCGGATGGTTCAATCGATAGCTCCGGAGGACTACATCGGATTCCTTTATGAAGGAAAGCTCCTCACCGACATGGACCGCTTTGTTCAGGCGCGTCCGTTGCTGCGGAGAGTGCTGGAACTCGATCCGGCGAATCCAGGGGCACGGTGCCTTCTGGGGGAGGGGTATCTGGAGACAGGGGCATATGATACCGCCATAGCGGAGGCCGAGAAGGCCGTCGACGATCCGACCTGGGGAAGCTTCGCCCGGAACATTATCGCGCGGGCAGAAGCGAGGAAGGAGAAGGAACGCAGGGAGAGAGAGGGCTGGTACTGATCAGATGGCTCGGTATGAGGGCAGTGATAGATGCCGCCACCGATACATTCCTCGGTGGCGGTGCCGTGCATGGCGGCCTGACCCCGAGAAGGACGACTTTTCGCTTGACAGCAACTATCGCGTATGGTACTTTCCCCATCGCAAGGTTCGATGGCGCTTGCCGTTCCGCAATCCGACGCAGATGGAGATAAGTAACGAGCTCATAAGGAGAATATCGATTCATGTGCGTGCCATCGAATGATGAATGGCGGCAGCGCGGAATGGGGAAGTTCACTGCCATCATCTTGATCGCCATCGTCTGCGCAGCGGCATTCGTCGGGTTCAGGTACGGCGCGCTCTGGCTGGACTACTACCGGCTCCGCGACAAGGTCGAGGTCGAGACCAGGCACGCAGCCATACGAGATGACACGGAGATCAAGGGCGCGATTCTCGAGAGCGCTCGAGAGCTCGGCATACCACTCGAGCCGCACGATATAAAAATCGTCCGCCGCCCTCATATCGACATAACGGTGAAAGCTAAGTACGAGGAAGACTTCGTCTTGCCCGGATACAGGCGGCGCCTGACGTTCCGGATAGAGGCGAATGAGCCGCTCCAGTAGGAGTAGTCGATGCTGTCGAGACACGTGCTGGTTCTCAATCAGAATTATGAGCCGCTCTGCGTCTGTAATGCCCGGCGGGCGATAATCCTCGTCTACCTGGGGAAAGCGGAGATCGTGGAGCAGTACGATGGGCTTCTTGTGCGCTCGGTTGCGCTCAGCTATCCCCTGCCCAGTGTTGTGCGCCTCGTCTTCTATATAAAGGCCTCACGACGTGAGGTTCCTCTTTCCCGTAAGAATATCATCAGACGCGACCGGCATCATTGTCAGTATTGCGGGCGGACGACCGGGGAGATGACGACCGATCACGTCATCCCCAAGACGATGGGAGGAGAGGATACCTGGGAGAATCTCGTCTGTGCGTGCGTCGAGTGCAATAACAAGAAGGGAAACAGGACGCCGGAACAGGCGTCGATGAAGCTCATCCGCCGTCCTGCAATGCCCCACTTCTTTGCGTTCGTCCACTACTTCATCACGATACCGGATCAGAAGTGGCGGCAATATCTGTTTCTCAGCGATGCCTCGGCCGTGGATGTTATCTCAGCAGGTGTTGGCTAGATTCATCCGCGGGTCTCTGCCATCAACAGCCATCACGAACGTCTGCAGATGGAGCGGATCGTTTGCGGCCAGGAGGAGGTGGTTAGAAGCGTTCAGTCCCCATTTGTGTCACAGGCGGCAAAGGAGTTCCGGAGACGGCCGTAGTCAATGAACCGTACACCGGGTGTCCCGTCGAACCAGCTCGAGCCGTCCGTGGACTCGGGGTCCGGATCGAGGGGGCGGTGGGCAATCGGCTAAACCGATGAAGGAGGTGTCGCTTGAGATGGTAACTCTCCATTTTGACTTCAAGGATGTGTTTCGGGCCGGTCGCTTGGGTTTCAGTCCCAAGAAGATGTGGATGCAGTTCGTAGGGCTCGGCGTGGGCCTCGTTCTCTACACCATTTTCGGGTATGTCGCATTCCTCTTGAGCGGATGGGACATCGGAGAGATATGGACGTCCTATCGACTCTGGCCGTTTCCCCTGTACGCAGATCTGACGTGGTACTCCGTCATCTTGGTCGCGGTCGGCGCGCTACTCCTTCTCATCACTAACTTGCTCGCCAACACGGCCGTGGCAAAGGTGACGTTCGAGCAGCTGCGAGGCGACGAATTCTACGAAATCCAGGAGGCACTCCGCTTCGTGAGGAGGCATTGGCGGGTTGTCCTCCTCTCGCCACTCGCGTTGCTGCTCTTCATGGCGGTTCTCGTCATCTTCTGCGGCCTGATCCCGGGGGCATTTCTCTGGATTCCCTTTGCCGGCGAGTGGCTGACCGCCCTCGCAGCGATTCCACTCTTCGCGGTCTTCCTGTTCGTAGTATATCTCGGCATCATCTTCATCGTCTCCCTCATCATGGGGCCCGCCATCGTTGCCACGACGGAGAGCGATACCTTCGACTCGATCTTCGAGCTCTTCTCAGTCGTCAACGATCAGCCGTGGCGGCTGGTGGTGTACGAAGTTATCCTTGCGGGCATCGTGTGGGTCGCGGTCTATGTCCTGGGCGCATTCGTCATCGGCTCCCTCAGGCTCTTCTCATGGGCGGTAACAGTGTGGCCATTTGCCGCCGACAAGGCGGAAGCGATCATCGCCAGGGCGATGTGGTATCTGCCCTACTGCCCTGCGATCGAGCGGCTTGAGTGGCTGCCCGGTGTGGCCCGATCGATCGAGGCCTTCGGCCCGACGCGCTACGCAGCAAGCCCGGGATGGAGCTGGGAGATCGCTGCTCTGCTGGGCGGCATTGCGCTCTATGTGGTACTGCTCTTCGTGGTCTCCTACGGGGTGGCGATCGCCTCGGCAGGAGAGACGTTGATCTACCTCGTCCTGTACAAAAAGAAGGACGATCGCAACCTTCTGGAGCGTCGTGACGAGCGGGAACTCCCGGAGGAGGCGGGTATTCCGGAAAAGCAGGAGGCACCCGAAGAGAGGGCTGCAGAAGGGACGGTTGAGGAGACGGCGGAGGAGGGCGCCGGACCGGAGAAGCCGCAGGAGAGTGGCTAGTCGCCAAGCACGCCTAGGTTAGTAGGGGGCCGGCCGCCGAGGAGATTACGGCGACCGGCCTGTTCGGTTGCCCTCGATAGCGCCGATGTGGCAGGCTGTGGCAGGCAACAGGCTGAGCGGGCGAAGCTCCTTGAGGTGACGGATGACGAGGCCGGATAGGAAACGGGATATCCGTCAGGCGCGAGCACGCATCGAGTCTCTCCGCGAGGAGATCCGGTACCACAACAAAAGATACTATGTGCTCAACGATCCTGTGATATCGGATCGCGAGTTCGATCGGCTCATGGCCGAACTGGCGGAGCTCGAGGCTCGCTACCCCGCGCTCATTACCCCGGACTCCCCGACGCAGCGGGTCGGCGGCGAACCGAGCAAGGAATTCCCGACGGTTGTCCATGCGGTGCCGATGCTCAGTCTCACGAACACGTACTCGGGAGAGGAGGTGGAGGCGTTCGACGCGCGTGTGAGGCGAGCGCTCGATCTGGACAGAGTTGCCTATGTGGCCGAACTGAAGATCGATGGAGTGGCCGTGAGCCTCCGCTACGAAGGGGGAGTCCTCGTGCAGGGCTCAACGCGTGGAGACGGGACGCGTGGGGACGACATCACCCCCAACCTCCGCACGATCAAATCGATCCCCCTTCGCCTGTCGACGGCCGATTCAGATCTCCTCGACATCGAAGTAAGAGGTGAGGTCTATCTGTCTCGGGCGGCGTTCAAAGAACTTAACGAGGTCCGGAGAAAGGAGGGCGAGCCGCTGTTTGCGAACCCGCGCAACGCGGCGGCCGGCTCGCTGAAGTTGCTCGACTCCCGACTTGTCGCACAACGTCAACTGGAAATATGTACATACGGCGTCGGCGAGGCGTCCGCGGCGAGGCTCACCACACACGTCGATGTCCTGAGCGCTCTCAAGGATATCGGGTTACGGGTGGGCGAGCACTGGGAGCGCTGCGACGGACCCGGCGAGGTGTTGCGTTACTGCGAGGTGTGGGCCGAACGAAAAGGCGGACTCCCGTATGACATCGACGGCGTGGTGGTTAAGGTCGACGATCTGGATTCCCGGCGCCTTCTCGGCTCCACGACGAAATCCCCCCGCTGGGCTATCGCCTACAAGTTCCCCGCGGAAGAAGCTATGACGACGATCATTGACATCGTTGCGCAAGTTGGCCGCACCGGGATTGTCACGCCGGTGGCAGTGCTGGAGCCCGTGGAGGTCTCCGGATCAACGGTCAGCCGTGCTACCCTTCATAACATCGACGAGATCAAGCGCAAAGACATCCGTGTCGGCGATGTGGTTGCTATCGAGAAGGGCGGCGAGGTGATCCCCAAGGTCAACCGGGTCATCGTCGAGCGCCGCACAGGGAAGGAGCAGCCATTCTCGATGCCGGGGAAATGCCCCTCCTGTAAAGGCCGGCTCGTGCGCCACGAAGGAGAAGTGGCCGTGCGCTGCGAGAACGTGGCCTGCCCCGCCCAGGTGAGAGGACGTATCCTCCACTTTGCCAGCCGTAATGCAATGGACATCGAGGGCCTGGGGCCCGCCCTCGTGGATCAGCTCGTCGAGGGGGGATTGGCGAAGGATTTCAGCGACCTCTATCGACTGAAGTTGGAGGAGCTGTCGGGGCTGGAGCGGATGGGGGAGAAGTCCGCAGGAAACCTCCTCCGTGAGATAGAGAGGAGCAAGGAGGGTTCCTTCACCCGTCTGCTCTTTGCGATCGGCATACGACAGGTGGGCCTCCATGCCGCCGGGATCCTCGCGGAGCGGTTCGGATCCCTTGACGGTCTGGCGTCGGCAACGAGAGGGGAGCTCGAGGCCTCCGAGGGGATAGGGCCGACGATAGCTGGGAGTATCATATCCTTCTTCGGGAGCCCGGAGAACCGGGCCGTGCTTGCCGGGCTGCGTGAGGCCGGCGTGAATCCCGTTCAGGATACCGCGCCACGGCGGCGGCCCCTCGCCGGCAAGACATTCGTGATCACAGGAACGCTCGAGGGGTATGCCCGCGATGATGCGCGCCAGCGTCTCGTTGATCTCGGAGCGAGGGTGACCTCGAGTGTGAGCGAGAAGACAGATTTTCTTGTCGTGGGGGCGAATCCCGGGTCGAAGCTGAAGAAGGCCCGGGCCCTGGGTGTCCAGATCATTGATGAGGCGGAGTTCAGGAGGTTGATCGGAGATCGATAGCGAGGGTACAGATGGTGCACCACTCAAAGAATAGCAGGCGGCTCGCGCTCAACCGGCTGGCCTCGAGATTCTGTGTCGGCCTGATGTCAGCCGCTCTGCTCGCCGGATGCTCCCCCAGTCGCCCGGCTCCTGAAGCCGAAGACGAGGCACATCTCCCTGGGGGCGATGATCCGTACCGCGAGAAGCGTCTCGCCATGGTCGAGACTCAGCTCGTGGCGCGGGGCATCTCGGATGAACGTGTGCTCGATGCCATGACTCGGATCCCGCGGCATCGCTTTGTCCCCAGATCGAGGTGGCCGGTCGCATATGGGGACTTTCCCGTCCCTATCGGAGAGGGTCAGACGATATCGCAACCCTACATCGTTGCCCTGATGACCGAGCATCTCGGTCTTCAGGGGCAGGAGCGGGTGCTGGAGATCGGCACCGGCTCCGGGTACCAGGCGGCAGTGCTCTCTCGGCTGGCGAAAGAAGTGTACACGATCGAAATCATCCCGGAGCTGGCGGAGCGGGCGCGTCTGGTGCTGTCGGAGTTGGGATATGATAATGTGTCAGTGAAGACGGGCGATGGATACGCCGGATGGGAAGAGCACGCTCCGTTCGATGCGATCATCATCACCGCAGCTCCTTCTTTTGTGCCGAGCCCTCTGACCGACCAGCTGGTAGAGGGAGGCAGGCTCGTTGTGCCGCTGGGACAGAAAGGAAAGACCCAGATGCTCACCCTCATCGAGAAGAAAGAGGGGAAGCTGATGGGGAAGGCACTCTGTCCGGTTCGATTCGTCCCCATGACCGGCGAGGTGGAAGAGAGCGGGCAAGACGAGTAGCGCTGAGGATCCGGGCATTCTGTGTGAGGATAGTGACGGTGCCGGAGATGCCGGAAGTCGAGACGATCCTGATGGATCTGAAACCGCTCCTCGCGGGAAGACGCATCGTCTCGGCCGACTGCGCCGATCCTTCGGCCATCAAGATGCCGGGCGCGCACGGCGAGTTCTGCAGGCGTGTCGCGGGGACAACGATCGTCGATCTTCACCGGATCGCAAAGTACCTCATTCTCCGGCTCGACACGGGGGACGAGATCGTCCTTCACCTCAGGATGACCGGCCGGCTCGTGTACGATCCTGATGGCGAGCAGCCGGCCACCAGAGAACGCGTCGCGCTCAAGCTTGACGGCGGGGGTACATTGCGATTTGTCGACTTGCGCCGTCTCGGTACGCTCCATCTCGTGAGAGACGCACGACGGCTTCCGGCAATCGAGGCGCTGGGTCCGGATCCGCTGGCTCCTCGGTTCACCGCCAGACGTCTACGGCGCCTGCTCCGGGGCCGCAGGTCGCGGATCAAGCCGCTGTTGATGGACCAGCGCTTCCTGGCCGGGCTGGGGAACATCTACGCCAATGAAGCGCTCCACTGCGCGGGGATCAGGCCGACGAGACGGGCTCACACCATCACCATGGATGAGGCGCGGCGGCTCCACCGCGCCGTGAGGCGGGTGCTGCGAAAAGGAGTCATGCACGGGGGAGCCTCAACGCGTACGTACCGGCGGCCGGATGGCTCTGTCGGGCGGTTCCAGGAGGCGTTCGAGGTATACGATCGTGCTGGCGCCCCGTGCCCGACGTGCGGAGAGCCGATCAAACGGATCATGGTGGCCGGGCGTGGCACCTTCTACTGCTCACGCTGCCAGCGGTGATGCTGCCCCTGCGGCGAGACCTGTGTGCGGGCCTCAGTCCGGGGAGGGCTTGGGCTCGGCCCTTGTCTCGCCAGGGGCCTGCGTCCGGAGCCGCGCCCGGGGGGCAATGCGACAGGGGAAAAGAGCGTGAAGGTAGGTGTGAGCTACTTCGGAGTCCGGCACGTCCGGCACGTCGCTGAAGATCTCGACAGAATTGCTGATGCCGGCTGCACCTTCGTTGTCCATACGTTCAGTGAGAATGACCTCCTCTACTATCGGGGTACAATCGACCGCATCGTCGAACTCAGCCACAAGCGCGGTCTGGACGTCTATCTCGATCCGTGGGGCGTTGGTCGTGTCTTCGGGGGGGAGGCGTTCAGCTCGTTCCTCGCCGAGCATCCAGAAGATCGTCAGGTCACCTCGGACGGTACGCCGGTTCCACACGTCTGCCTCGGCAGCACCCGATTCCGCGATATGCTCTTCTCGTGGATCAGCGCTGCCGCCTCTGCCGGCGCGGAGTCTGTCTTCTGGGATGAACCGCACCTCTATTCTGTGCAGAAGCGAGGCGGACCCTGGGCCTGCTCCTGCGAGCGGTGCGAGAGGAGGTTCGCCGAGCGGTTTGGCCATCCCATGCCCCGGGCGCTGACACCTGAGGTTGAGCAGTTCCGTGTCGACTCGTTGACTGAGTTCGTCGATGCACTTGCCATGGAGGCCCGCTCTCAGGGCCTGGGGAACGCAATCTGTCTGTTGCCCGTCGATATGGGTACAGAGAGCCGGGAGGAGATCGAGTGGCCACAGCAGGGGCTGTGGGAGCGGATCGCGGCTCTTGGCTCGATCGATCTCTTCGGTACAGATCCCTATTGGTTTCACTTCTGCCGCGACATGGAGCCGTTCGTCGGGGAGTGGGCAGGTCGGGTCCGGGATCTCTGTGTCCGGCACGGGAAAGAGAGTCAGATCTGGGTCCAGGCGTTCAGAGTGCCTCGAGGGCGGGAGTCCGAGGTGCGGGATGCTGCCTTTCTCGCCTCAGAGATGGGCATTGAGAGTCTTGCGGCATGGGGGTACGAGGGGTGTGCGGCGATGTCGTCGCTCGCCTGTGACCGCCCGGAGGTGGTCTGGCAGATCTTGTGTGAGACGTTCCGGGAGCTCCGCGACGGCGCGGAGTCGGCAAGGGACGCTCGATAAGGGGCGAATGCCGGGGGGGGCATCTGTCTCATGGTCAATGATGTCAGGAACGGCGCGAGGGCTGTATGCATCTCGACCGGCACGGCGGTGTACGAGATGGAGAACCCGAACGCGGTAACGAGTATACCATGGGTAGATTTACATTAGTCTCGGAATTCGGGCCGAGGGGAGATCAGCCTGAGGCGATCGAAGCACTCACCGATGGCATTGTGCAGGGAATCAAGTATCAGACACTGCTCGGCGTGACGGGTTCGGGAAAGACCTTCACGATGGCCAACGTGATTGCGAACGTGGGGAAGCCGACCGTCGTGATATCCCACAACAAGACGCTGGCGGCACAGCTGTATGGGGAGCTCAAGTCGTTCTTCCCACAGAACGCTGTCGAGTATTTCATAAGCTACTACGATTACTACCAGCCCGAGGCCTATCTTCCTGCAACCGACACGTATATTGAGAAGGACGCGTCGATCAACGAAGATATAGACCGGCTCCGTCTGCGGGCGACGAGTCGACTATTGGAGCGCGATGATGTGGTCATCGTCGCAAGCGTCTCCTGCATATACGGACTGGGCTCACCGAGGGACTATCGAGAACTCCTGGTGATAATAGAGAGGGGGGAGCGTGTAGACCGCGACATAGTGCTGCGGCGGCTGGTCGATATCTACTACACGCGCAACGATGTACACTTTGGCCGCGGCACGTTTCGCGTGAGAGGCGATGTCGTCGAAATACATCCCGCGTATGAGGAGACCGGTGTTCGGCTTGAATTCTTCGGCGATGAGGTGGAGCGGATTTCGATCATCGACACGTTGCGCGGAGTGGCGCTGCAGGAGTGTGAGCGAGTTGCGATCTATCCGGCAAAGCACTTCGTGACGACATATCCGCAGCTGGAGGTCGCGATAGGCCGAATCGAGAAAGAACTGGCAGGACAGCTCGCTGCTCTCCGGTCCAGAGAGAGGCTTCTTGAGGCGCAAAGGCTTGAGTCGCGGACCCGGTACGATATCGAGATGATGCGCGAGATCGGGTACTGCGCGGGGATCGAGAACTACTCCCGCCACCTGAGCGGCCGTGAGGCCGGAGAGCGCCCCTCTTGTCTGCTCGACTACTTCCCCGATGAATTCCTGTGCTTCATCGATGAGTCGCACGTGACGATCCCGCAGATCAGAGGGATGTATCACGGCGATCGGTCGCGGAAGGAGACGTTAGTCGAGCACGGATTCCGCCTGCCGTCGGCTCTCGACAACAGGCCGCTTACGTTCGAGGAGTTCGATACGACCGTACCCCAGATGATCTTCGTCTCAGCGACGCCCGCGGATTTCGAACTCGAGCGGAGTCGGGGAGTGGTCGTTGAGCAGATTATTCGTCCGACGGGGCTGGTCGATCCGAGAATAACGGTCAAGCCCGTGGAGGGACAGATCGACGATTTGCTCGAGGAGATCCGTCGCCGGACCGAGCGCAAGGAGCGAGTCCTCGTGACGACCCTCACAAAGCGCATGGCTGAGGATCTCGCCGATTACCTTCTCCAGATGGGAGTCCGGGTTCGTTACCTCCATTCAGAGATAGATGCAATCGAGCGAGTGGAGATTCTGCGCGGGCTCAGGCTGGCTGATTTCGATGTTCTCGTCGGTATCAATCTCCTGCGCGAGGGCCTCGATCTCCCCGAGGTGTCGCTCGTCGCGATCCTCGACGCTGATAAGGAGGGCTATCTCCGCTCCGAACGCTCGCTTATCCAGACAGCGGGCCGTGCGGCGAGGAATGTGGGGGGTGAAGTGATCATGTATGCCGATGTGCTCACTGAGTCGATGAAGAGGGCTATCGAGGAGACAGACCGGAGGCGTAAGATCCAGCTGGATTATAATCGCACGATGGGGATCGTGCCGCAGAGCATCGTCAAGTCCGTGGACGCGATATTCGCGAGTACGCGCGTGGCGGACTCGCGCGCCGAGGATGTCGGTGAGACCCAGGGAGAGACGGTACTATCAGAGGAGGATCGCGAGAAGCTGATCGCAAAGCTTCAGAGCGAAATGGAGGCGGCCGCAGCGGTGCTCGATTTCGAGCGTGCTGCCACCTTACGTGATCGGATTCGGCTGCTGCGCGAAGACGAGGAGACCGACAGTGTCGTTCGAGCCAGACGTCGACGAGGTCGTGGACGCCGCACTCGCCGAAGATCTCGGTGACGGTGACATCACATGTCGATTAGTGGTTCCCGCAGATTCCAGGGCGGAGGGCCTGGTCGTAGCCAAAGCCCATGGGGTTGTCGCCGGCCTCGAGGTCGCAAAGGCCACGTTCCTCAAGATGGATCCCGAGGCCGTCGTCGTCCTGGAGGCGCGGGATGGCGATCGCGTCGAGCCGGGTCAGGTGCTGGCCCGGGTTCAGGGACGTGCGGCTCCGATTCTCTCTGCGGAGAGAACCGCGCTCAACTTTGTGATGCTTCTCTCCGGCATAGCGACATTGACGGCCGAGTTCGTTGAGCGCATTGAGGGAACCGGGGCTGTCATACTCGACACCCGGAAGACGGCGCCCGGCCTCCGCATGCTCCAGAAGTATGCCGTCAGGATGGGTGGGGGTAGCAATCATCGGATGGGTCTGTTCGATATGGTGCTGGTCAAGGATAACCATATCCGGATGGCGGGAGGGGTGCGTCAGGCAGTAGAGCGCGCGGCCGGCACTGAGGCGCGACCCCTCGTCATAGAGGTAGAGGTAACGGATCTCTCCGAAGTGGAGGAGGCGCTCGCCGCAGGGGCGGACCGGCTGCTCCTCGACAATATGGACATCGGGACGATGAAGCGAGCCGTGGATCTCGCGAGGGGTCGTGCCGAAGTCGAGGCGTCGGGAGGGGTGACCCTCGATACGGTGAGGGAGATCGCCCTGACTGGTGTGGATTACATCTCGGTGGGAGCATTGACGCATTCGGCCCCGGCCCTCGATGTCAGCCTTGAGGTGGACCTCGGGTGAAGATGAGAGGAAGGGAATCCGACAGGGAGGAGGCTCTGCTGCAGGTGCTTCGCGGCGGCGCGTTCTACGCGATCGATGAACTGGAGCGGTCCCTCAATTGCGGGGCCGACGATCTGGCCCGGATGGTGGACGAACTGCGGTCCAGGGGGTACGACATCGAGCGGAGGCCGGGATCGGGGTATCGCATGGTGGAGACCCCGGAACTGGTATTGCCTGCCGACATACGGGCCGGGCTCCACACAGAGGTGGTGGGTGGGAGAATAGTGGGCTATGGCCGCGTCGGATCGACGAATGCGGCTGCGCTGGAGCTTGCCAGACGGGGTGCGCCGGAAGGTACCCTCGTGATCGCCGATCACCAGACGCGAGGCAGGGGCCGCCTGGGACGACGCTGGGAGTCGCCGCCGGGCGCGGGGATCTGGATGTCGCTCATCTTGAGGCCGGCCGTGCCACCTGAGCGTGCGCCGGCCATCACACTCGTTGCCGCCGCCTCGGTGACCCAGGCTATCCGTGCTGTTGGACTCCCCGTGTTGGTGAGGTGGCCGAACGATGTCATCGTCGCCAGCGGGAGAAAGATCTGTGGAATCCTGAGCGAGATGGAGGGAGCTGCTGAGAGCGTACAGCACATCGTCGTCGGCATCGGCATCAACGTCAACCAGAGGCCCGATGATTTCGATCCCTCTATCCGTGGGACTGCCACCTCGCTGTTTGCCGAGCTGGGGCGGACCGTTCCCCGACCAGATCTCGCGGCGGGCGTACTCAACGATTTCGATACTGCCTATCATCGATTCTGCCGCGGCGGCCTCGCCCCGCTCCTGCCGCGGATCCGTGAGTGTTCCTCTCTTCTCGGTGAACACGTGGCGGTCTGGATCGAGAAACAGGAAGTGTTCGGCCAGGTACTCGACATCGACGATTGGGGACGTCTCGTGCTGCGCGATGATCATGGCATGATACAACAGCTTCCTGCGGGCGAAGTACGCAAGATCGAGCTATCTGACTGAGAGGCGAGTCCCGAAAGAGAGATGTGCGATGCTTCTCGTAGCAGACGTTGGTAACACGAATGTGGTGATTGGCGTATACGACGGGGCCAAACTCATTGTCGACTGGCGACTATCGAGCAGGGGCGCCCTGACAGCGGACGAGTGCGCTCTGATGCTCGGTCATCTTCTCCGTTCCAGAGAGCTCGATGTTGCTGGGATTCGCGGCGTGGCCATCTCCTCGGTCGTGCCCGCCCTCACAGGAGCATTCGAGGCGGCGGGCAGGAGTCTCTTTGATGTCGAGCCGCTCGTAGTGACAGCGCGTACCCCAACGGGCATGAAGATACGCTATCAGGATCCGGACCAGGTTGGCGCGGATCGGATCGTCAATGCCGTGGCGGCAAAGGAGCTGTACGGCGTCCCGGCCATCGTCGTCGACCTCGGGACCGCGATCACCTTCGATGTCATCTCACAGGAAGGTGAGTACATCGGCGGCGCAATCGCCCCCGGGATCGAGGCAAGTGTGGATGCGCTCTTCCGGCGGGCGGCGAGACTGCCGCGCGTCGATCTCAGAGTCCCGCAGTCGGCAATCGCAACAACAACTGAGGACTCGATACGCTCGGGAGTTGTGTTGGGGATTGCTAGCCTCATCGACGGTATGGTGGAGAGGTTGCTCAGTGAGTTGGGCGAGAGGGCAGAGGTGGTGGCGACGGGGGGGCTTGCCGATCTTATCGTGCCACAGACGCGGACAATAGCCCGCGTCGACCGGCATCTCGTCCTCAGCGGATTGCGGCTCATCCACGAGCGGGTCTGTGGGATGCCGAGTGACCGATGAAGCAGAGCAGATGAAGAACTTGCACATCGAGTCGATTGAGAGGGGGATCAACCCTACGCTCGTCCTGATCACGGAATCCGGGCATGATACGCGGTCGCTCGGCAGGATGCTGGGTTCTCTCATCAGACGGGCTACCTTCATCGGGCTGACAGGGCCCCTCGGTTCCGGCAAGACGTGTTTCGCGCAGGGAGTGGCTGACGGTCTCGGTGTCCGCTCTCGGGTCAGGAGTCCGAGCTATATCCTCGTCGCCGAGCACGCCGGCGTTCTCCCCTTCTATCATATCGATCTCTATCGAATAGACGATGCACATGAGGTGGCAGACCTCGGCTGGGACGAGTATCTTGGTGTGGATGCTGTCGTCGTAGTGGAGTGGCCAGAGAAGGCAGGAGGACTGGTCCCTGCCTCGAAGATAGATGTGGACATATCACACCTCGCGCCTCTCGAGCGGAGGTTGACCATTTCCGCAACTGGAACTCAGGAGGGCCGGCTCGTCGGCGATCTTGCCGGGTTGCTCTGGGAGTCGGCGCGAGGCGCGGGGGAGGCCGAGCCGCTCGATCGGGGGACATCCGGATGATGGTGTTGGGGATAGAGTCGTCGACGGGCAGGTGTGGTGCGGCACTTGTCCGCGCCGGCGAGCTGATCGGGGAATGCAGCCTGGGGGGCGGCCTGACGCCCCACCACATCGATGGGATTGCGGTCTCTATCGGTCCGGGGTCGTTCACCGGCCTGCGGGTAGGGCTTGCTGCCGCCAAAGGACTGGCCCTCGCATTGTCGAAGCCGATCGTCGGCATCTCTTCCCTGGCGGCGATGGCCTGGGATGTTCCATTCGCCTGTTGGCCCGTGGCCCCGGCGCTCGATGCGCGAAAAGGGGAGATGTACATCGGGCTGTACTCGACGGCGGGGGGAGTTCCAGAGGAACTGAGCGCGCCCGTTGCCTGCGCACCGGAAGAGCTGCCCGTCGTCTATCGAGACACTGACACGCTGTTTCTGGGAACTGGTGCGTTGGTCTATCGGGAGGCACTGAGCCGCCTGTGCGGTGCGAAGGCGCATTTCGTCCCGGTCGGCCACGCCCGGCCGCGGGCGTCCGCCATCGCCTTTCTTGGGGCGATACGCCTGGAGCGGGGTGAGGAGGAAGATGCCGCCGCCCTGGTGCCGAGCTATCTGAGGCCGTCGGAGGCTGAACTTGCGCGACGCCGGAGACATAGCAGTCGGTGAGATGGAACGGCAGCACCTGAATCAGGTGCTGGCCATCGAGCGAGCATCGTTCAAGATGCCCTGGTCGAGAAGCACCTTCGAAATCGATCTCGACTCCGATCTCACGATTTCCCTTGTGGCGGTACAGGGCGAGATTGTGGTAGGGTATTGTGTGGGGTGGATCCTCCCTCCCTATCTCCATATCGGGAATCTGGCGGTTGCCGAGCGGATGCGGCGGAGGGGGATCGCGACTACCCTGTTGAGGAGACTGCTGAGCGCCGGTGAGCAGGGAGGGGCGCGTCTGGCGACTCTGGAAGTCCGTCCTTCCAATGAGGCAGCTCTCGCTCTGTACGGAAGATATGGATTCCGGGTTGTGGGTCGGCGGCCGCAGTACTATGTGCCAGACTGCGAGGATGCGATCGTCATGGCGCGGGCTCTGGGAGGGGGATCAGCGCCCGGCCGCGAGGGACCTGGATGTGCCATCCCGCCTATGATAGAGCCACAACCGTTTTCGGCGGGGCGGGGATAGCCCTTCGAGGTCGTGGGGCATACCAGCAGCAGCGAAGTGTGGATTGCTTCCAGGGAGCGAGTGATCATGTCCTGGTTCAGGAGAACAAGACCTCCGCGTGTTCGTCGGCAGAAGAAGAAAGAGATCCCTGACGGCTTGTGGCTCAAATGCGACAAGTGTGGCGAGATCATCTATCGGAAAGAATTGCTGCAAAACCTCTCGATCTGCACCAAATGCGGGTTCCATTTCCGTATAAACAGCAGGCAGTATGTCGAGATCCTGCTCGACGACGGCGCGATCGAAGAGATCGATGCTGATCTTGCGACCACTGACCCTCTCGGGTTTCCCGACTATCGGGCCAAACTCCGGGAGGCGCAGACGCGAACGGGCCTGAGGGAAGGAATCACCAGTGGCCGGGGCAGGATCGGCGGGCATCCGGTCGTCTTCGCGGTTACTGATTTCGAGTTCATGGGCGGGAGTATGGGTTCGCTCGTCGGCGAGAAGGTGGCGAGGGCGATACGGCTCGCCACACAAGAGAGGCTCCCCCTCATCATCGTCACGGCCTCAGGTGGCGGGATGCGCATGCAGGAGGGGATTCTCTCCCTCATGCAGATGGCTGAGCCCTCCGCCGCTCTTGGCGACCTCGGACGGTCGAGGATCCCGTATATCGTTGTGCTGACAGATCCGACCATGGCCGGAGTCATGGCATCCTTCGCTTCACTCGGGGATGTCATTCTGGCCGAGCCGGGAGCGCTCCTGGGGTTCGCCGGTCCTCGGGTCATCCAACAGACGATTGGCGAGGAACTGCCACCGGGATTCCAGAGATCAGAGTTCCTTCTCGAACATGGGATGATCGATAAGGTGGTATCGAGGAAGGAATTGAAAGCGACGATTGCAAACATTCTCGATTTCTTCGGTATCGACCGCCGCGCCGAGCCCCACGAGCGTGATGAGCTCAGAGCGACGGAGTAGTGCGATGGCGACAGTGGAGTTGAGAGATGTCACAAAGAGGTTCGGCAGGGATGTGGTGGCAGTCGATCACATCAGCTTCGCCGTTGCCGACCAGGAGTTCGTTGTCCTCGTGGGCCCCTCGGGGTGCGGGAAATCGACGGTCCTTCGCCTCATCGCCGGTCTCGAAGAGGTGACCAGCGGGGACGTGGTGATCGATGGGCGCGTCGTCAACACTGACTCGCCACGGGATCGGGACATCGCCATGGTTTTCCAGAACTATGCTTTGTACCCGCACATGACAGTCTTCGACAACATGGCATTTGGGCTGAAGCTGAGACGCCACCCCAGACAGAAGGTTCTGGAGCGCGTCCGCGGCGCGGCGTCTCTGCTCGGCATTGAGCATCTCCTCCACAGGAAGCCGCGTGAGCTATCCGGCGGCGAGCGACAGAGGGTGGCCGTGGGGCGGGCGATCGTGCGCAAGCCCAAGGTCTTTCTTTTCGACGAGCCGCTGTCGAACCTGGATGCCAGGCTCCGGGTCCAGATGAGGGCTGAGCTTTCCCGGCTCCATCAGCATCTCGGTACCACCATGATCTATGTCACGCATGATCAGGTGGAGGCGATGACCATGGGCAACAGGATCGTTGTGCTCAAGCAGGGGAGGTTGCAGCAGATCGACGATCCGATGTCTCTGTACCGCCAGCCGCGGAACAGCTTCGTGGCGCAGTTCATCGGGAGCCCTGCCATGAACCTGGTCGAGGCGAAATGGGATGGGGAGCGGAGCCTGACGCTCGACGCGGAATGGCTGCTGATCGACATCCCTCCGGCGATCGGGGAGCGGCTCGGTGGCACGTCGAGAGAGGTGTTCTTCGGTATCCGCCCTGAACACATCGTATGGCGGGATGTGGGTGGTGGGACCGCCGGCGGGGTCGGTGATGTGCAACTCCGCGCCGAGGTCGAGGTTGTCGAACCCATGGGCAGCGAGATACTGCTTCACTTCCGTGCGGGCGAGGGAACAATGGTGGCAAAGGTCTCGGCGACGAAGCCCCCCGCGGTCGGAGATGTACTCGAATTCGGATTCAGCCTCGAGCGAGCCCATTTCTTCGACGCCGGGACCGGAGACTCCATCTGAATCCTTCCTGCCTCTCCGCTCCATTCTCCGGCCACCCAATCCGCCACACCGTTTGACATGGAATCAGTCGATTCACGCATGATGACCAGAAGGCCCGATCCAGGCGTGACTCTGAGAACCAGTGCGATATGGGCGCTCGGGATCATCGTCATACACGGTGTGAGCCCCGTCCGATCGCAGGATGCATTCTCGCTGCTCGTGCCGGCGTCGGGCATCTCTGACAGTATCGAGGTGAGCGCGCCTGCCGAGGAGATGGTTGAGCGAGGCCCGGAAAGGGGTCGGCAGGGGCTCGTCAGCTATAGCGCCGGGGTCATTGAGTACCACGTCCCCGATGAGCTCATCATACTCCGCGATGGCGCAACAGTCACCTATGAGCGACTGAAGGTGGAGGCCGATACTGTCGAGTACAACGCCAAGAGCCGCATCGTCGTGGCGCGGGGCTCGCCTGTGCTGTGGGATGGAAGCCAGGAGATCACCGGATCGGTGATGGCCTACAATATGGAGAGCGAGAAGGGGGCGGTCAGCAGAGGACGCACCCAGCTTCAGAAGGGGTGGTTCACGGGAGAGGTCATCAGGAAGGTGGGCGACAATAGCCTCAACGTTCACAGGGGGACATTCACCACCTGCGAGGACGAGACGCCTCACTACTGGTTCGCCGCAGACCGCATGAAGATATATCGTGATGACATGGTGGTGTGTGAGCCTCTCATCCTGATGGTTCAGGATGTCCCGATAATGGCACTTCCCTTCTGGTTCTTCCCGATCCGGCGGGACCGTCACTCAGGGTTCCTGATCCCCAGGTTCGGGGAGGATGAGAGAGAGGGGAGATACATCAAGAACCTGGCCTATTACTATGTCATGAACGACTACGCCGATGCGACCCTCACCCTCGACTTCATGGAACATCTCGGATACCACTGGTTGCTCGAGGGCTTGTATATCGCGCGGCCACAACTCACCGGGCAAGTCATCGGCTCCTACATCGAAGATCGACGGAGCCAGACGAGACGGTGGAGCGTGCGGTTTGCCCATCTGCATCGGATCGGTGAGGGGTTCAATGTGCAGGGGAGGGGCAGCTTCGTCAGTGATTCGCAATTCTACACAGACATCAGCGGGAATCTCGAAGAGCGGCTGCGACGGGACACTCAGTCCTACCTATCGGTCAGCAAATCCTGGAGCGGTGCCCGCGCCTCGGTTGTGCTCGAGGAGCAGCGGAATCTGGACACGGATGAGCGGACGGCCAAGGTGCCGGATGCGTCGTTCGTGCTCGTAAAGCGGCCACTCGTGCCGTCTGCTCCGGGCCGCCAGCGGCGGGGCCAGACAGAGCAGGAACCCAGCTGGTATAACAGACTCTATGTCTCCGGTAAATCGCGACTCATCGGCTCGGAGAGCACCTCGGCGGGAGACCATCAGGCGATCGACAGCAGCGTTGAGCTGTCATACTCTCCCCAACTCTTCGGTTGGTTGAATCTGAGTCCTCGCCTCACGTACCGTGAGACATGGTACGACAGAGACACCGAGGGGCAGCGGAACGTGCGGCGAGGGATCTATGAGACTTCGATCGGCGTGAGCGCTACCGCCTATGGATATTTCCGGCGTTCCCTCGGTCCGGTGCGCTCGATGCGTCACGTCGTACGGCCTAGACTCACGTACCGATACACGCCCGAGCGCGACCAATCACAGTTGTACCGGTTTGCCGGGATCGGAACAATTGCCCCTCAGGATGTTGTGAGCGGAAACATCGGCAATACATTCCAGGCGAAGATCGGCGAAGGCGAAGGTGAGCGGACCTTAGATCTCGCCTATCTGGACGTGTCGGCGAGCTACGACAGGCGCAAGGAAGAGAGACGGCTCTCGGATGTGAGGAGCCGCTTAGAGGTGCGGCCGACGCGGGCGCTGCGCATGGACCTGTCGACGACTCACGATCCATATGATCGGCGACTCGAACGGCTCAACCTGACGCTTTCTCTGCACCTATCAGGACAGAGCGAGGGGGAGGCCCCGGGCCGGGCCGGGGAGGAAGCTGAGCTCGACACGGTTGGTGGTGATGGGGACGTGGAGTCGACGTCGCCGATGTTGACAGGGCTCGGCGGGGAGGGCGGGGCAGATCAGCCCGAGGAGCCCAGCCCGGTCGGGAAGCCGTGGCGATTGAGTCTATCACATACCTATAGTCGGCAGGCAATCGGGGAGGAGGATGTGCGCGAGGCCCGGCAGGTCTGGGGCTCCGTCGGGTTGAATCTCACGAAACACTGGCGGGTCGATTACTCGGTCCGCTACGATCTTGAAGAGCGCGATGTCGTCTCGCAACGGCTCCAGGTATACCGAGATCTCCACTGCTGGGAGGCGCGGTTCAACTGGAGCTTGGTGGGGAACCGGTGGTCGTACGATTTCCGCGTCGGCATACGGGCCATCCCGGAGATCAAGATTGAGCCGAGTTTCCTCGGATTCGTACTCCCGTGAGGACCTTCGTCTTCCCTCCTTCTTGAGATCCGGGTCCCGGATCGGCGCGCCAGGAGGGCGGGCTCGAGGCCCGATCGGGCTGTTCGGAGAAATGTGAAGAATTTGTCAAAATTGCGCTTGACGCCGATCGGCGGAATGGGCTATAGTGGCTCGATTGGAGTCCCAAGTGAAAGGAGGTGAACTCTGTGAACAAGCAGGATGTGATCAATGCGATGGCGAAAGACGCCAGAATCACCAAGCGGCAGGCTGATGTCGCGTTGAGCGCCATGCTGGGCGGCATCACCAAAGCGCTGAAGAAGGGTGATAGGGTATCCTTCGTGGGATTCGGCACTTTCTCCGTCAAGAAGCGAGCGCCGAGGAACGCTCGCAACCCGCAGACAGGTGAGATCATCCATGTGAAGGGGAAGAGAGTTCCCGCCTTCAAGGCGGGCCAGAAGCTCAGAAATGCAATCAAGTAGTGTCCGTCCTGTGGCTGCTTAGGGACTCCGAGGCAAGGGTTGGCATCCCTTGCCTCCTCTTTTTCATCCATATCCCTGCCCGGAAAATCTCTGGCCGTGTTACGAGGAGCGATACTGAGCAATGACTGCGATCCCGATCGTCCTGGCCTCATCCTCGCCGCGGAGACAGTGGATACTTCGTCAGATCGGTATCCCTTTCATCGTGATGCCGAGCAGGGTCGATGAGGAGGTGGGACTTCAAGAGAAGCCCCTGGAGCTGGTTCGGAGTGTGGCGGTGGAGAAGGCCAGAGATGTGGCCAGGCGTCTCGTGGAAGGTATCGTGGTGGGCGCCGATACCGTCGTCGTCTGTGGGGAAGGGGTGTTGGGCAAGCCCCGGGATCAGGAAGACGCGGCCGCGATGCTCGCCTCACTGAGCGGCCGCGCCCACCAGGTGCATACTGGCCTCGCAGTGTTCGATGTAGCGAGTGGACGGGAGCTTGTGGAGGTGGAGACGACAGTTGTCCACTTCCGTCGCATCACCAGAAGTGAGATCGATCGGTACGTTCTTACAGGAGAACCTCTGGACAAGGCGGGGGCCTATGGGATCCAGGGGATGGGTGCGCTCTTTGTGGACAGAATCGAGGGCTGCTTCTATAACGTCGTCGGGTTGCCGGTGGCAAGGCTCTACGCGATGTTGAGGGAATTCGGGCTGATGAAGGGAGAGTAGGCGTACGGGAAACGGACAAGGCGACAGGTACTTCCGAGGTGCGACGATGGAGATACGGACAGTAGAATGGGCTGATGGAGTTGTGCGTCTCATCGACCAACGGCGATTGCCGCACTCGCTCGCATACATAGAGTGCAGGACCGGGGCGGAGGTCGCCGATGCCATTCAGAATCTGTCGGTCCGCGGAGCTCCGGCCATCGGAGTCGCCGCGGCGATGGGCATGGTGTTGAGTATCTGGTATCTGGATACAGATGATCGAGCTGCTCTTCAACAGCAGTTTCGATGTGACCGGGCCCTGGTGGAGGCGGCAAGGCCGACAGCCATCAATCTAAGGTGGGCCCTGGACAGGATGGAAGGGGTCTTCACGGAGGCCGCCGCATTGGGGCGAGAGGGCGTCCGACATGCTTTGCTCGAGGAGGCCAAGGCCATTGCTGCCGAGGACCTCGCACAATGCCGTACGATTGGAGAGTATGGCGCCCGTCTCATCGGCGGGACGGCAAAGGTGATGACCTACTGCAATGCCGGAGCTCTGGCCACGGCCGGGTGGGGAACTGCACTGGGGGTGATCCGCTCGGCGAGAGAGAAGGGGAAACAGATTCATGTCTTTGTGCCTGAGACGCGGCCGGTTCTCCAGGGGGCAAGGCTCACGGCGTGGGAGCTAGTGAAAGAGGGGATAGGGGCGACACTCATATGCGACGGAGCGGCCGCACACATCATGCGCCAGGAGCGGATCGATTGCGTCATCGTGGGTGCCGATAGAATAGCCCGCAACGGGGATGTCGCCAACAAGATCGGTACGTACGGACTGGCGATCTCCGCCCGAAGGCACGGCATCCCTTTCTATGTGGCGGCCCCCGTCTCGACGTTCGATCTCTCGATCGGCAGCGGCGCTGAGATCCCCATTGAGGAACGTGGTCCGGAAGAAGTGCGAGAGATCGCCGGACATGCCATCGCGCCCGCCGACATGCCTGTGAGAAATCCGGCCTTCGACGTCACGCCCGCGGAGCTGGTCTCCGCGATAGTGACCGAGCGAGGCATTATCGAAGAGCCGGTGGGGCAGAATCTCCCCGGGATCGTCGCTGAGCCGTAAGATGATGATTCACTTGGGCTTCGGGGGCTAGCCCAGTTTTTCGTCAGATATACCCAGATTTTCCTTGACTTTAGGCGACGATGGGATGTAGATTAAGTATTTTAGCGGACTTCTGAGGGCATCAAGGAGGGTCCGATGCGGACATATGTTCCTGGACTCCTCGAGGCTGAGCAGCGGTGGTATGTGGTCGATGCCGAAGGGAAAGTGCTCGGCAGGCTAGCGAGTCGCATTGCCTACATACTTCGGGGCAAACATAGGCCGGAGTTCACTCCGCACCTCGATCTCGGGGACCACGTCATCGTCATCAATGCAGAAAAGGTCATCGTGACCGGCCAGAAATCGCAGACGAAGACGTACCATCGCCATTCTGGCTACCCCGGCGGCGTGAAGACGATCACGTTCAAGCAGATGCTGGAGAAACATCCGGAGAGAGTCATCTACCTGGCGGTGAAGGGCATGCTTCCCCGAAATCGCCTCGGGCGGAGAATGCTCAAGAAACTTCGTGTGTACAGCGGTCCGACTCACCCGCACCAGGCTCAGACGCCTGAAGTACTGGCCATATGAGCGAGGCGAGTCACCCCGCAGCCTGTCCTGCCTGGGGATCTTGGCTCATAGTCGTGGCTTCTGAAGCCGTTGCCTCGCGATCAGGACTGGGGTCTTGCGGGGGCGGTCTTGACTTTCGAGTACCAGTGGCGCGGGTGAAGTCTATTAATGGAGGTCCATATGGCGCTGGTTGAATACCGGGCGACAGGTCGCAGAAAGGAATCCGTGGCCGAAGTTCGGCTGAGGCCTGGCTCGGGCCGGAGGCGGGTCAACGGGAATGATCTTATGGACTACTTCGGCCGGGAGAGCCTCGTCATGATCATTGAGCAGCCGTTCAACCTTACGGAGACGGGAGACCAATTCGACTTGTTGGCGAAGGTCGGAGGGGGCGGGATCTCGGGCCAGGCGGGTGCTCTGCGGCTCGGCATAGCGAGAGCTCTCCTCCGATACGATGATTCGTTGCGGCCTGTTCTGAAGAAGTCCGGGTTCCTGATGAGGGATCCGAGACGGAAAGAACGCATGAAGTACGGGCTGGCTAAGCGCAGAAAGCGTTTCCAGTTCTCCAAGCGCTAGTCTGCCTCCATTTCACACGCTCCCCGATCCCACCGGCGGTGCTGGGCACCCCGGCTCTCAGCAGGTGAAGAGCCCGCGGGTCCAGTCCGGATGGGAGTTGACGGGAGCGGAGGCGATAACCGATTCGCAGGAAGGAGAGAATCTTGTCAGTAGTCTCGATGAAAGAACTGCTCGAGGCTGGCGTTCACTTCGGGCACCGCACTCGCCGGTGGAACCCGAAGATGAAGAAATACATCTTCTCGGAGCGGAATGGGATCTACATCATCGACCTCCAGAAGACTGCCAACCTCCTTCGTAAAGCGAGCCAGACGGTATCGGATGCCGTGGCGGACGGCGGGACTGTTCTCTTCGTCGGCACGAAACGGCAGGCCAAGGAGACCATTGTTCAAGAGAGCGCCCGCTGCGCGATGTTCAGTGTTTCAGAGCGCTGGCTGGGAGGAATGCTGACGAACTTCCGGACGATCAAACGCAACATAGAACGGCTGAAGAGCCTGGAGCGCATGAAGGAGGATGGTCGGTTCGACCTTCTCCCCAAGAAGGAGGTGCTTCGTTTCGAGAAGGAGAGGGAGCGACTCGAACGGATCTTGGGGGGTATCAAGGAGATGAATGATCTGCCGAGCATCGTATATGTCGTAGACGCCCGGAAGGAGAGGATCGCGGTGGCGGAGGCGAACCGCATTCGGGTCCCCGTCGTTGCCATTCTCGACACCAACTCCGATCCGGATCCTATCGACTATCCGATCCCGGGGAACGACGATGCGATACGGTCGGTGAGGCTGATTACCAGGTTGATCGCTGACGCAGTACTTGAAGGCAAACAAAGACTCATGGACCGCCGCACAGAACTCGCCGCATCGACCGAGGGCAAGAAGATGGAGGCCTGGACTGAGGGCATGACGACGCCTCAGCAATCATGACGATCATCGGCGCTATCGACTGTGTGTGCGGAGGATCGAATCGAACGGGTGCGGTCGGCCAGAGAGATGACTGAGTGCTAACCTCCATTGGGGGATGAGAGGAGATGGGTATTACGCCAACGCTGGTGAAGGAGTTGCGGGAGAGAACTGGTGTCGGTATCATGGACTGCAAACGGGCGCTCGAGGCCACCGACGGCGACATCGAAGCTGCCATTGAGCATCTGCGCAAACAAGGCATTGCCAAGGCGGGGAAACGGGTGGGGAGAGCTACTCTCGAGGGGGTGATAGACGCCTACATCCATCCCGGCGAGCGTTTGGGTGTCCTGGTGGAGATCAACTGCGAGACAGACTTTGTCGGCAGGAACGAGGAGTTTCGACGGCTTGCGAGGGATATCGCCATGCAGGTGGCAGCGTCGAATCCAATTGCAGTATCGAGGGACCAGCTCCCGGCTGATCTTATTGAGCGGGAGCAGGATATCTATCGCAGTCAGGCCCGGAGTTCGGGGAAGCCGGAGCAGGTAGTCGAGCGGATCGTCGAAGGGAAAATGGAGAAATTCTACCGGGATACCTGCCTCCTGGAGCAACCGTTCATCAAGGATCCCGACCGTACGGTAGGGGATGTGATCACCGAGCAGATCGCCAAGATCGGCGAGAATATCACAGTGAGACGGTTTGCGCGGTTCCGTCTGGGCGAGTGAGGTCGTCCTCCTCGATTGCGGGGTAGACGTGTCAGAGCGGAGATACGGACGTGTTCTGCTGAAGTTGAGCGGTGAGGTCCTCGCGCCAGAGGGTGGGCGTGGGATAGATCCCATGTCGCTTGAACGCGTTGGCACTGAAGTGCTCGATGCAGTGGAGACTGGAGTCGAGTTGGGACTGGTGATCGGGGGCGGGAACATCTTTCGCGGCCACACGGCAGAGCATCTGGGAGTGGAGCGAGTCACAGGTGATTATATGGGGATGCTCGCCACGATGATCAACGCCGTCGCCCTTCAGGATTACCTGGAAAAGCACGGCACTGTGACCCGTGTGATGAGCGCAATAGCAATATCCCAGATGGCGGAGCCATATATCAGGCGGCGAGCGACGCGACATCTGGAGAAGAACCGAGTCGTCATTTTTGCCTGTGGGACAGGAAATCCCTACTTCACAACTGATACGGCCGCCACGCTCCGCGCGGTGGAGATCGGGGCAGAGGTTATCCTGAAGGGCACTAAGGTCGAAGGGATCTACGATGCGGATCCGGTGGAGGTCCCGGATGCAACCAAGTACGATGAGCTCACCTATCTCGAAGTCCTGAGCAAGGGTCTCAAGGCCATGGATGCCACGGCGATCTCACTCTGTATGGAGAACTCCCTGCCGATCATCGTTTTCAACCTGAACGTGAGCGGTAACCTTCGTCGTGTTATAGAAGGAGAGAAGGTCGGTACGGTTGTGAGGGAGGGTTGATTCCATGTTCGATCCTGTCTTTCGAGAAACCAAGGCGAAGATGGAGAAGAGCGTCGAGGCGGTGGGACGCGAACTGGCGGGGATACGGACGGGCAAGGCGACGACGACGCTCCTTGACGGCATCAAGGTGGACTACTACGGCTCGCAGGTCGCGCTCAGCCAGGTCGCGGGTATAAGCGTGCCGGAAATGCGGCTCCTCGTCATTCAACCGTGGGACAAGAGCATCATTCCGGAGATCGAGAGGGCTCTGCACAAGTCTGATCTGGGACTCACGCCGTCGAACGACGGAAACATCGTGCGCGTCCCCATCCCCCCCCTGACTGAGGAGAGGCGGAAAGAACTCGTGAGGGTCGTCAGAAAGCTGGCAGAGGAGGGTCGTATCGCGGCGCGCAACATCCGCCGGGACGCAAACGATGCTCTCAAGAAGATGGAGAAGACGGGGGAGATATCCCGGGATGAAGAGCACCGGTGGTTCGAGAAGATTCAGGAGCTGACGGACAAGACCATCGAAGAGGTCGACGCTCTATTACTGGATAAGGAGAAGGAGATCATGGAGGTCTAGGACGTCTCGTGCGACGTCCCCTCGACAACACAGTGCTTGTGGCGCCTGCCATTGCGGAAGCTGGGGTCCTTCGTGTAGTCGCGAAGGGCTTTTTCTATCTGTGGCGGTGGTCGGGGAATTGCCTTGACATCGCACAGTGCGGTATCTATAATCCGCGAAGGGCTGACGGCATTTATCGCCAAAGGGTTAGGCGATTCCTGTGTCGTAGGGTTGCGTGCCCATCTCTGGAGCCGATGGTTAGCGGTCTACTCTGTTGTGATGACTGAAGTCGCGTTGCGCTCGGGGACAGGCAATCGATGGAAGAGGGTCGGGAGAGTGCCAGGGCGAAACGAGCAAGAAGGGGTACCTGAGGATCTGAAGGGAGCAACGCTGCCCCGTCATCTTGCCGTCATACCGGACGGGAACGGACGATGGGCCCGGCAGCGTGGATTGCCGCGCATTGCCGGGCACCGGGCAGGTATCGAGTCGGTTCGAGATACGGTGCGTGCCTGTGGTGAAATGGGCATTGATGTCCTCACGATCTATGCGTTCTCGATCGAGAACTGGCAACGTCCGAGACGAGAGATATCGGCACTCCTCGGCCTCCTACGGGAGCAGATCCGGTCGGAGCTCAAGGAATTACAGAAGAATCAGGTGCAATTGCGGACGATTGGGCGGATCGACGACCTGCCGGGGCCAGTGCGCGATGAACTGATCAGGGCGATCAAGGAGACTTCAGGCAATACCGGACTCAAGCTCCGCCTGGCCCTCAGCTATGGAGGACGGAGTGAGATCGTTGATGGCGTTCGATCCGTTGCGCGCAGGATCAAGACGGGGGAGCTCTCACTCGATGCGCTGGACGAGGAGAGTTTTCGCAACTACCTGTATGATCCCGAAATCCCGGACCCCGATCTGCTGATACGGACGAGCGGGGAACTCCGCATCTCCAACTTCCTCCTCTGGCAGCTCGCTTACACGGAGATATGGGTAACCGATGTGATGTGGCCAGATTTCCGGCGGGAGCATCTTTACGAGGCTGTCAGGGAATTCGGAAGGCGTGAGCGGAGATATGGTCGAGTCGAATGACACTGAACTTGGTCAGACGGATTGTCACAGCCTGCCTCTACATCCCCATCTTGGTGATCATACTTCACGAGGGTGGGATCTACTATTTGATCCTCGTTGAACTCCTGATAGGCGTCGGCACGTACGAATACTACCGCATCATGGAGACAAAGGGCACGAGGCCGCGAAAGACTCTGGGGATCGGGGGGGCGGTGATCCTCGGGTTCGGTGTCTACTTCCAGAATCCCCTCTGGGCGTTCACCCTGTTCACGTTGGTCCTGTTCGTCGCAATGGTCTCGGAGCTGTTTCGGCGCGATCTCGACCGCGCGATATTCCACATTGCAGGCACGATCTTTGGCATCCTCTATGTCGGCTGGTTGGGAAGTCATCTGCTTCTTCTGCGCGAGCTGCCGCGTGTGCTGGGCACTGAATACAGTGAAGGCACGGGCTATGCGCTTCTCCCGTACGTACTCACCTGGGCATTCGACACCACGGCCTACTTTGCCGGGATAGGGTTCGGCAGGCGAAAGCTGCTTGCGCGGATAAGCCCGGAGAAGTCAGTCGAGGGCGTCGTGTATGGAACACTGTCTGTGCTTGTGATGGCGTTTGTGGCGAGAGCGTGGTTCGCGCGCTATCTTACTATCGGAGATTGCATCGGCCTCGGGGTGCTGGTGAGTGCCTTCGCCACCATCGGCGATCTGATTGAATCGCTGATCAAGCGAGACGCGAATCTCAAGGATTCGGCTAAGACGATACCCGGTCACGGCGGTGTGCTCGACAGGTTCGACAGCCTACTGTTGACTGCGCCTATCACGTACTACTACCTCAGATTCTTTGTGCTTCGATGAAAAACGTGGTCATACTCGGTTCAACAGGGTCGATCGGCAGGATGACTCTCGAAGTGGTTCGACGTCTCCCGGACCGCTTCCGCGTCTATGGCATGGCCGCCAATACGCAGGTAGATGTGCTGAGAGAGCAGTGTCGATCGTACGGGTCTGTGCGGGCCGTGCTCGCCGATGCGGCCGCGGGCGGCGGCCAGGGGGCGGTGGGGTTTCCCGCCGACACGACAGTTGAGGGCGGGCCGGAGGCTCTTGTCGACCTTGCAGCGGACCCGCGAGCCCACGTCGTGGTAAACGCCATGGCCGGCGTGGCCGGGTTCCTGCCCACGAGAGAGGCGCTCCGTTCCGGGAAGCGGGTGGGGCTTGCCAACAAGGAGATATTGGTGACGTTCGGCCAGCTGATGATGGAGGAGGTTGCAGCCGGCCCTGGAGAGCTGCTGCCTATCGACAGTGAGCATTCTGCCATACACCAGTGTCTGCGGTGCGGTGCCGCGGGGGAGGTGTCGAGGGTCTTTTTGACCGCCTCTGGGGGCCCGTTCCTCGATACCCCGCGTGAGGCCTTCTCGAGCATCTCACCCGGTGACGCGCTGCGTCATCCGGTGTGGAGCATGGGACAGAAGATCACCATTGACTCGGCGACACTGATGAATAAGGGACTGGAAGTCATAGAGGCGCACTGGCTCTTCGGTCTCGAACCGCAGCAAATAGAGGTGCTGATCCACCCTCAGTCGATGATCCATTCCATAGTCGAATTCGCAGATGGCTCAATGATTGCACAGCTGGCAGTACCTGACATGCGCTTGCCGATCCAGTATGCGCTTGTGTACCCGGAACGGATCCCGTCATTGGCATCGTCATGCGACCTTATCTCTGTGGGCCAGCTGGAATTCAGGGAACCGGATCTCGAGCGCTTTCCATGTTTGGCGCTCGCCTACGATGCTCTGCGGGCAGGGGGAACCGTGCCTGCAGTGCTCAACGCGGCAAATGACACGGCGGTTGCCTCCTTTCTCGCGGGACGCATCGGATTCGATACGATCCCCGCCATGGTCTCGGAGGCGATGCGTCACCACACAAACAGGCTGCGTCCGTCCTATGCAGATGTCATCGAGGCCGACCGCTGGGCGAGGGAGTTCGTCACGAGTCGGATCGAAGATAGGAGTCAGCGGCCGGCGGACGCGAAGTGATGGTGCGATCTTGACTACCTTGCTCGCCACGCTACTCGTGCTCAGTGTGCTGATCGTAATCCATGAGTTTGGACACCTCCTTGCTGCTAAGAGGCTGGGCATCAAGGTACTGAGATTCTCGATCGGGTTCGGGCCGCGGCTCTTCGGAATAGAGGTGGGTGGGACCGAATACCGGCTGTCGAGCCTTCCCTTCGGCGGCTATGTGCGGATGGCCGGCGAGGAGGGGCTGGCGGAACCGGGTGTCGAGACAGAGACCGAGGGGCGGTTCTCGGCAAAACCCGTGTGGGCTCGAAGTATCGTGGTCCTCGCCGGGCCCATGGGAAATCTGGTATTTGCAGGGATAATCCTGTTCGGCATCGTCTACACGCTGGGGATCGAGACGTATAAACCTGTTGTGGGACAGATCGAGGAGGGATCCCCGGCCGCCTCGGCAGGGCTGCTCCCGGGTGATCGGATCATCAGCGCCGACGGCAGGTCTGTGCAGTTCTGGTCTGATCTTGTTGACGCTGTCGCTGAGTGCGATGGATCGGAGATGCGCCTTATCGTCGATCGGGATGGCCAGAGAATCGAAAAGGCTCTTGTGCCTCGTTATGACGAGACCATCGATCGCTGGCGGGTAGGCGTCGGCCCCTGGGTGGGGACAGAAGTAGGGACGGTACGCAGGG
>LJUI01000065.1 GCA_001303705.1 candidate division TA06 bacterium SM23_40 | reverse complement strand
CTTGAGGGCGATCGAGACGAAGAACTCTCTTCCGACCATGCGTGCCACCAACGTCACATTGTCTGCTACGAACATGAACTCGCGGAGACCGCCGATATCGAGACTCGTAGCCGTACGTGCAACCCAAGAGAGGATGGTCGCGAGCTCAGCATCGGCAACAGCCGGCTCGTATGAGGCCTCGATGTTGTGCCCTGCAAGAGGAATGCCGTCAAGCCCCACCAGGCTTGCGGCAATAGCACCCGGCACCCGTTCTACTGCATCCCTGAGCCTACTCTCGTAATCGACCGGACCTCTCTCTCCGCCGTTCATCGGATGTCCTCCTCTGGAAGATCCTGCCGAGGATTCCGCCACCCTTATCGCTTCCTGCTGCCTCCAGTTCGGTTTTCGCGCGTGCGTGTTCAGGGTCCCAGTTGAGAGCCTCATGAAACTGTTCTTGGGCCTGCCCCTTGTTGCCCATGAGGTTGTACACGAGCCCGAGATTCACATAGCAGTCGGGATTGAAAATCTCCGCTCCGATGGCCTTGCGACACTCCTCTTCCGCACGCTTGAACTCGCGCCTCGCTCTCGCGAGAGCGAGACCGTAGTAGCTCCGATAGATAGCTTTCGACTCATTGTACCGCACCGCCGCCTCGAAGTAGAGCAACGCGCGCGATGGGTTGCCGCGGTTGAGGGACTGGACACCCTGACGAAAGGCATTGACCGCCTGTATCTTGCCGGGATCATCACCACCCGATTCTAACCGCTGCCCGCCGACCAGGGAGAGATCATATCGCCGCCGCTTCTCGGGATCCATCAGGGTCGAGTAGGCCTCAGTAACACGGGCGAACTGTTCGTTGGCTCGATCCCAATTCCCCTCGTGCGGCACATGATCCGGATGAGACTCCTTGGCGAGACGCAGATAGGCGAGCCGGATTTCGTTCCTCGTCGCGTTCCGCTCTACGCCGAGTGTCCGGTAGTAGTCCGTAGACCGATCCAACTCCATCCTCCCCCGAAGATCACTCTTAGTTCACCTCCCTGATAATTGTACTGCACCTCACCTGTATGTGTCAAGCAAATTACGGACTCCGGTTGGGAAGTACCCGAGTCAAGGTACCTTCCCGGCAAGGCTTCCCTGTCACAGGCCACGCGCACTCAACTCAGTCGGAGTTGGCTTACCATGGCCGGATTTTCAGGTAGACCGCTCTCCTCCATTCAGTGCTGACTCAAGTAGCCCAAAGACACATATGAGCATCGTCGGAACTAAGGGAAGAGACAGCCTCGCCTTGGCGAGCACGGGAAGATGGAACAGGAAATACAACCACACCAGTGATAGCATGGTACCCTGGATCGTCCTCAGACGTTTCTGCTTCAACGTTCTAATGGTGGACAGCATGAAGAACACCAACAGAGGAATCTGTACTATGCTAATAAGCGCGGTTTTGGGTGTTGTTCCGCCGATAATCCAGAACCTCCAGGAATTCAGAGCCAGTTTCCTGACGAAAAACCATGGATCCTCGACGTATCTGGCAATACAGTCTTTGCGCAGAATCGACTCCGAAAGAACCTCCGTCTCCCATCTCTTCAACTCCCCTGTGATACTTGGCTCCATCAAGGAGAGTGCTTTCTTGTGACCGATATGAAAGTGATCGATGTGCGAAAATGGTGACTGGGTCCAGGTTTCCACAACACTGTCGCCTATGTAACAAGTATATCCAGCCCCCAGGTGGACGGGGATCAATTTACCTGTAAGATTCCAGTTACGAACAGTCCAGGGGAACACGATCACCAATGCGACAGGGAGAGTGCCCCAGGCGAGACGCCACCCGATCTTCCTGTCTTTCACCCAGCCGAGCAGTAGCGGAACGATGACAATGAAAGGCAAGAAAGTCGCCTTGGAGAGCACACTGATACCCAGGATACAGCCAACTACGACAGTCCTCAACTTGGTCGGCCTTAAGCTCAAGTAGAGGGCGCTGGCGAATAGCGCAGTGAAGAGGAATGTTGTCAACGTCTCCACCCATATCCTGCTGGTGTACCAGATCAGGAACGGATGGAAAGCACAGACTCCTGAAGCCAGCAATGCGACGTTGGCGTTCCAGAGAGTCTTCGATATCCAGAATACCATAAGACACGTGAGTCCGAATAGAACACACTGCGCCGCCTGAACGCTATACGGGTACCAACCGTTGGTAGCCATCAGCAAAGCAGCCACGAAGGCAGGATAGACTGGTCCTCGTCTTATCGTTGGCTGATCGTCCGGATAGGGTGAAAGCGTGCCATTCTTCCAAAGGCCGAACCCCAGAACGCCGTACTCGTCCGGATCCACCGGAGCATCGGCCACAACAGCAACTTTGGGATAAACCCCGAATGAGACCGCGGCTGACAGAACTACCCCAACCAAGGCCACATAGCATCCGACATACCTGAGACTACTCAGATACTTGAGTAATTTTCGCATAGGAGTTCAACCTACCTGCGATCACTCAGTCTACGGCATATGATAAACGATGATCGCCGCGGTTATCGCCCAGAGCGCAACCGCAAGAAGCAGCGGCTTGTCCTCCAGGAGGGAACGATCCGGTTCTCCTCCCTCTTCCCTGCGGTATATGAGATAGAGGTATCGGAACAGCCCGTACAGCACAATGGGAAGCGTGAGACCCAGTCTGGTCGTACCGAACTTGGCCACGGTGTCGGGCCACACGGTGTACAGGACGTAGGCAACGACGACGGCTGCGGTCACGATCGCGATCATCTGATCGAGCAACGCGGGTGTGTATTCGACGAGACTCCGCCGATGGCTGGGCGCGGTCTCGTCAAGCAGCAGGACCTCGTGACGTCTCTTTGCCAATCCGAGAAACAGAGCGAGCAGAATGGTGCAGACGAGGAGCCACGAGGAAATCTCGACGTCGATAACTACCGCACCGGCCACAGCCCGGATGACGAATCCTATCGCGATCGTCAGCACGTCGATGATGACGAACTGTCGTAGAGAGACCGTGTAGAGAAGCATCAACAGGATGTAGCTGACCGTAGTCAATCCGAACCACGGCCCGATACCGACACTCCACCCGAGCCAGAAGGAGGCAGAAATCGCTATGCCCCCTCCAAGGAGGGCAACTATGAGTGCAACACGAGAGGAAAGCCGTCCTGACGCAATGGGCCGCGCACGCTTCAAGGGGTGCTCACGGTCCCTCGATGCATCGTAGACATCGTTCACCAGGTAGACACAGCTGGAAGCCAGGCAGAAGAGAAAGAAAGCGAATACCGCTCGCAGAACGAGCGGTCCTTCGAACGCATTTCTCGAAAAGACGAGGCCGGCGAAGATGAGAAGGTTCTTCGTCCACTGTCGGGGCCGCATGGAGCGGATCAGATCAGAGAGCATCGGCTGCGAACCTCATTCGCTCTGCTCGGTCGTGGCCGTGCTCTCAGGCTCCTGCATGCACGGCAGGGGGGTGATAGCGGGAGCGTCGTCGCCGTACACAAGACGTCTGTATGCGGGATATTGCATGATACACTGGCCGCCTGCCTGTCGCTGGTAGTGCAGCATCTCGTTCCACATACGCTTTGCAATCGCGTCCAGCGGCTCCTCGCGGACGTCGCCGTAGATGTAAGGTATGCATGGACACGGGCTCAGGCGGCCGTCCGGGGAGACATAGAGCATGCGGATTCCTCCCCGGCAGGGACTAGTCTCTTCAGGGAATTCGAGCTCGACAAAGGGATCGCTCTGGAAGACACGAACCCGGTTACGCTCCTCGAGCGTCAGCATCTCGTGCTGTCCGCAGGCCCAGTTACCTGTAGCCACGGGGAAGCAGACGTAGACACCGTTCACGCCGAGTTCCTTTCCCAGCGCGATGACGCCCCTCAGATCGGACATGTTCTTCTGCGCTACATCTCGCTTCGATGCGTATGTCCAGATTATGCATCTGATGTTGAGTGCGACCAGCCGTTCGATCCCCGCGATTGCCTTCTCGTAGCATCCGGGGAGTCGGCGCCGTTTGTCATGTTCCTCGGCATCAGCTGCATCGATCGAGATATTGACGCGGAAGAGTCCTGCCTCCTTCAAGGCATGCGTCCTCTCCTCATCGAGGAGAATGCCGTTGGTGAAGAGGTGGGACAACATCCCGCGACGGTGTGCGTAGGCGATGAGGGGAATCGTATCATGCCTGAGCAACGGCTCTCCCCCAAACAAGACAACCTCCAGCGCCCCCAGACGACGCGATATGTCAATCAATTCGCGGAGTTGCTCCTCGCTTAGCTCCGAGACATCCGAGCCAAGATACGGCCCCTGGCAACAGTGAACACATCTGCACTGACAACGGTACGTCATACCGAGCCAGAGCTGTATCGGACCGCCACGCCTAACCAGTTTCCTCAGCTGCCGCCTTATGTACAGCCACTTGGTAAGAAGACTCGTATCGTGGAAGTATCGCCTGCTCAACGCTCTCGCGTGACGCAGCGAACTCAGCCCCTCAATCATCCCAGGCATCCCTCTATCTCCTTGCTCTCCACACTATGAACGTTGTCACAATTCCCACTCCAAATCCTACAACCGGAAGCCACCAGCGAATGCGCGAAGCAAGTGTCTCCGGCACAAACACAGTATCGTCGGCCTCCATTTCGATGTCAAGATCTCGACGACCCTGCTCGTATATCCTGTCGACATCGATATAGTAGACGAGCCACCCCTCAGAGCTGAGGCGGGTGATTCTTGTCCGGCGGATATCCGCACCGCCGTCAAAGCCTCCCGCCTGGCCCAAGTAGTCGCTCAAGCGACCTCCCTCGACATAGGGATAGGCCCCGGGACGCCGGACCTGGCCGATGACATACACCCTCTTCCGAGTCTCCATAGCAAGCCCGACGGTCACCTTTGGATCGACGATATAGGAGCCAAAGGCCTCTGTCAGCACTCCTTCCACTTCACGAATGGTCAGATCCCCGACCGACACGGCGCCTACGAGGGGGAGAAAGACATACCCGTCGGCCGACACCACAGCATCGGTGCTTAGCTCGGGGTGATCGAAGATATAGACCCTCAACACGTCCTGGGGGCCAACTACATACTCCAAAGACTGACCGGATGCAAATCCCAGGAGTAGTTGACAGAATGCCAACGAGGCACAGATCACTCTAGATATCACAGTGTATCTCATCTCTACCTTCCTTGTGACCGCCGGTATAGCTAGCCTCGATCAATTCTACACTCCTATTGACGTAGAGATTTCGACTGAGTCTCCTCTGACTGCTCCTTCGAAGAGGGTACCACTTCCGTTCGAAACCAGTCGATAGTGCGTTCAATGCCAACCCGAACGGATGTCCTCGGTTTCCATCCCAGAATGGATCTTGCCTTTGTAATGTCCGGCCGTCGTCCTCGCGGATCATCAACAGGCAGAGGACGGTGCACCACCGCGCTTTCACTCTTTGCCAGGCCGATGATCAATTCCGCCATCTCGAGAACAGTCATCTCCTCAGGATTGCCGAGATTCACAGGACCGTTGACCGGCGCCTGCATCAATCGACAGATACCGTCCACGAGATCGTCGATATAGCAAAAACTCCTCGTCTGCTGCCCGTCTCCAAAGACAGTTACGTCTTCCCCTTCAAGAGCCTGCTGAATGAAGGTCGGCACAGCTCGCCCGTCATCCTTTCGCATGTGAGGACCGAAGGTGTTGAATATCCTCGCGATTCTCACATCGATACCATGACTCCGATGGTATGCCATCGTCAGAGCCTCGGCAAACCTCTTGGCCTCATCGTATACCCCTCGCGGACCGATAGGACTGACGTTCCCCCAGTATTCCTCGGACTGCGGATGCACGAGCGGATCTCCGTATACCTCTGAGGTCGAGGCAAGCAGAAATCCGGCACCCTTCTCCTTCGCCAGCCCCAGCGCCTTGTGGGTCCCGAGCGATCCGACCTTCAGAGTCTGGATGGGAAGACGCAGATAGTCCATGGGACTTGCAGGACTTGCGAAATGAAGTATCCAGTCGATGTCTCCTCCGATGAACAAGTATTCGGTGACATCCTGCTTGATGAACGTGAATCTATCGTGGCCTGCCAAGTGTTCCACATTCCTAATCGCCCCGGTGCAGAGATTGTCCATGCATATGACGAAATGGCCTCTCGCCAGCAGGAAATCACATAGATGAGAACCTATGAACCCTGCTCCGCCCGTGATCAGTATCCTCATAGCCTGAACTTCTCCTCTACGCTCCTCGCTGTCGGGGACGAGAGCACCGCGGTTACTCATGGGAAGAGAATTGCCCGCGCCAGCTTAAAGAACCTCCATATCACAAACAGACCAAACAGAAACCCGAGGAGCATCAGGAACGTCAACTCGATGTGCATCACTCTGGAGGAACGCTGGAGTCTCAGAACCTCCTCCCGTCTCTTCCACGTGCCCTTGTACGGGTACCGGCCCGCTTCCTGCTGGCGTTCCCGCTCTTTGTCGAGCTCGCGATACAGCTCCTCGCGCACACTCGCACGATACTGCTCGGCCTCTGAGAGCGGGACACCTTGTCCGCTTCGTAGTCTCTTCTGGCGCAATCGTAGTCGCATCACACCACCTTGCTCATATGAGCCGGAGGAGTGCCACCAACAGGAAGACCGCACCCAACGCCATCACCAATCCCACGATGATCGAAGCTGCGAACTCTAAGGGCCGACGGAGCCGATCTGCGAGAAGGAAGGGTTCAGGCGGCACCTCCCCCCGCTCCTGCGCCTGCCGGTAGAGCTGGCACCAGACCGCCTTCCGCTCCTCTTCTCTGATCCTCGCCTTCTCGTTTTCGGTGAGAGCCATACTCCCTATCCACTCCGGAACCCTGGCCCTACAGGCGAGGGTTCTACCCGAGTTCGGCGGCGCCGCCTCATACAATATGCATCCCACGCCGCATCTCCAGGAAGTCCAGAAAGAGCGCAAGAAAGACTGCCCCAATTGAGCCAAAGACGAGAGCTACCAGAAGATTCATCCACAACACGGGGAACGCCGGTTTCCTCGGAGGTATGGCCGAATCGACGATTACAAAGCTCTGCCACTCTCTGCTCTCCTGCAGGAGGAGTTCCTGCACCTCGCTGAAGAGCCTGTCGTATATCCCCTGACGTCTGGCTATCTCTCTTGTCAGGTGAGCGAAATCACTTCCGATTTCGGGAATCTGGGTGAGGTCTTCCTCAATCCTCCGCAGGGTGCTCTCCTGCGAAAGATGGAGAGCACTGAGTGAATTGCGTTCACCCTCCAGACGGATCATCGTTTGCTCCCGAAGAGCCACCGTAGCTTCCTGGAGCTCGGCTCTGAGGGCTACCACCCGTGGATGGGCCTCCGTATGCCCTGTCAGCATTCGCGCCAGCTCGATCTGGAGCTCCGCCAGGCGGCTTCTCAGCCGCTGTACTGTGGGGTCATCGACGGCAACCTCTTCCGAAATGTCAACAAGCGAAGAGTCGTTGCTGGACGCACGCACCCGCCAGAGATTCCGATCGATCTCGGCGATTCGAATCTCTGTATCATTTCGTTCTGCTCGAATCCGAGACATGTCTGCGACGAGCCGCGAGAATTCCTCATCCGGTAGAATGAGTCCCCGGTCCCGCTCGAATTGGAGCAACGCGTCTTCAGCAACCTCGACGTCTCTCTTCGCCATCTCGAGCTGTTCGGTGAGGAACTCTCGCAGGTGCTCATTAGCTTCCGTTCGGAACCGCATGAAGACCAGGTTGAAGGCTTGGGCGAGAGCATTGGCCATCTCTGCAGCTTTCTCCGGATCGCGATCGCGCACCACAATCTCCATCAAGTTCCTGGCCGTCACGTGGAAGCTCGAATTTTTCGAGAACTTGCGGGCCGAAGCTCCCTCTACAAGCTTTTCTGCTTCCTCCGCCACGGTCCGACTCTCCATAATGCCGACGTAACCTCTCGCAACGGTGGGATTGATAACCGGAACGAACGGACCTGGCAGTGTCATGCGTTGCAGGAGGAAGGTTTCCTGAGTAAGTCTGGCTGGAGGGTAGAGCGTCACCCTGGCTTCATATGCGGGCGGAAGCTGCCGCGTAAGCAGTGTCGTACCGACGAGCGAGGACAGGAGCACAACCGCCACTACGCCCCGCTTTCGCCAGATCGCCCGCAGGTAGGCAGTGAAGTCGTTCTCTCCCACTGCAAGACCCCCTTAACTCTTGCTGCAAGAATAAATCCACATTCCCGAAAAGTCTTCCGATCCGGCCAACAGCCCTATCGGGCAAAGGATGGTCCAGCCCCGACCGCCTCACTGCGCCTAATACAGAGAGTTGCTGCCTCTGCCATTCCCAGCACAAACCAAATATGGTATGTGAACGCAAGAATGTCAAACTGTCCGTGTACCAATGTCATCACGAGTGCAAGAAGGACCATCTGCATTATCGTCCGTCCCTCAGTGCTCCGAGCCGATAGCATTGCCAGGAAGGCCCGTACCGTCACCAGGATGATGAGACCCATATGGATCAGAGCACCGGGGATCCCGACCTCGGTGGCAAGTTGCATTTCCAGATTGTGAATGCCAACAGCAGCAGGGTCCGGGTTGTAGCGTCCGAAGGCCCCCAACCCGATCCCAGTCAGCGGATAGCGCTGGAGAATTCCCACTCCCCTCCATATATAGTACATCCTGCACTCAACTGCCTCTGCCCTTTGCTCGACAAACGACGCATAGAACGAAGAGACACCTTGTTGCAACATGCCCGTCGTTAAGCCTACCGAGATCGCTATCGCGATGACGGCCAAAAAAAACGGCCACCAGGAAGGCTTACGGAAGAACGGCATGACCGCGATTGCCGCCGCGATTCCCACCCACGATCCTCTGCTCAAAGTCGTATAGATGGCCAGAAGAAAAACGCCTGTGACGCCCAGGAGAACGAGGCGCTGCCGCCTCGAAAGCGCCAGAGGAGAGAGGGCCAGATATAGCAGCATAACCGCCGGAGCGCCGAGCAGAATGGCCAGACTGTTTGGGTGTCCAGCGAAAGCGGTTGCACGCATCGTCACACCCCATGGCGTCTCTCCCATTCGATACTCACTAGATGCGGTGCTGATGCCGAAACCGGTGAACATGTAAAGCAAGAAAGTGACGATAGCCACGATAGAGGAGAAGACGCCTATCCCCACGAGATAGCGAAAACAACTCTTGAGCCGCTCCCTGGTGATGATCGCATTGATCAGGATGAACAGCAGAATGACGTGAAGTGACTCGATTGTCCCCTCCCGGACCCATCCTACTGCGCCGCCAACGACGGATACAGAGACGAAGTTCATCGGGACCGTTGCCAGAGCAAGTATGTAGACCGGCGTAGGATTCCAGCTTGTATCCCGGTAGTAGAACCTCCTCTCGAGAAGAAAAGCGAGCGCCAGGACTGTAACCGCTGGACCAGTAATTACCGTTAAGCCTCTGAAGTGAGGCGGCAAGAAAAGGAGAAACACGATGAACCGCTCGATACGATTGTCGCCCACATACGGCACGACGAGTAGAGCCATTGCCGCGCCGAGAATCAACAGGAGAAGCTGGTAGGGAAAGAGGTCCAGCAGATTGTATTCCTTGATGGTAAGCTCAAGTGTTCCACGGACGTACGGCTCTACGGCAACCAATGCCCCGATACCCAGACCGCCGACCAGAGCAGTAATAAGGTATGCCGGACGCGGTAGCCATTTGACGAGCCCACCATGCGTTGCACCTGCACGCATCATACGATCAACACCATTCGCTGTCTGCTCTGTCGAATCACCGGCGGGATGCCACCGGACGCAGCGAAATGAGGCTCACCGCCTGTGGTTCGAGTGTCACTCTGATTGTGACCGTCCGGTCGATTAGCCGACACCGCTCTATTTCGGGCTTCAGGGCTACGCCATCCCATTGGTTAATCTCTCTGACACCCTGTGCTAATCTCCGACGGCGCTCTTCTCGGAACAGCTCAAGCGCGGCACCGAGGTCTTGCCGCCGCTTGCCGCGAGCCTGTTGGTAAGCATCGACAGCGGCCTGGGAGTCACGTCTCCATCGATCGAGTTCGACCGCCGAGTATCCGCGACGCCTGAGATAGTCGAGCGCGGCCTCCTTGCTCAGTTCTTTCAACCCCTCGAGGTATTTCTCGATCCTTGCCTGCTCCCGGTGAAGACCGGCATGTTCCTCATCGATCAGATAGCGCTCGCAAAGCACGATGGAATCGTAGGGAACATCGACGAATTCGAGCACCACCGTACGACTCGAGCTGACGAGCTCTCCTACTTGCTCATAGAGAGCAGCAGCGGCATCCAGATCCTCACGTTCTGCCGGGCTGAGCCTCAGTCCGTCCGTATTCCTCCTGCCCTGAAAAATCAGATGCAACTCCTTCGCTGTCAGGCCAAGGCGCCTTAGATCCTCCTGTTGATAACCGCGCTCGGTAAGAAATCTCCCCGCCTCGCGGAAGGGAGAGTCGCCCGTGAGAAAATTCACGACTAGGAGACATATCTGCTCCTCGTTCCGCGACGCCACAATGCCGAGAGATGACTCAGCACTCCTCTCTGTGTCAAGACGTCTGCCGTCGAGCATCGAGATCAGACGGAAGGCATTGTAGGCCGGTTTGACGATCCCGATAGGTGTCACGAGTCCGAGATCGCCTGTGAACTGCGGGTCCTCGGGCCAGTCACTCCGGAGTTCGAAGAACGAATGCCCATCGAGACCTGCCCTATCCATCTCCACGATCATCGCTGCGCTAAAGGCAGCACCGTAAGGAGTATCCCGTCTTGGATCGTGAAATCGTGGACCGCCACTATTCCACTCATCAATAATGAGCGGCGTGTCACGACCATATCCGAACTCCTCCAGCCAGTCTCTGATCGTCTTGACCGGCGTGCCAACATAGGAGGTCTGGTCGATATACTGATGCCAGCTCACAAAATCGACCGGCAGTCGATCCATCTTCATTTCGGGCAGAGCGGTCGAACTCGCATATGCGAGCCATTGATAGAGTATACTCTGTTTCAGTGCATCCTTTCCCTGCTCTTCAAGAAGACGACCTGGGAGCCCGTAGCCGGAACTCCACCATCCCAGCGCCGGGCCACCCACTCGCGCGTCCGGATCCGCACCTCTGGCGCCGATCACCGCGTGGCGGTAGAGCTTGAAGTAGTCTTCCATATTGCCACTCCACATGGTGGCGAATTCAGGCTCGTTCCAGATCTCGTAGAGGAGGTCCAGGCCCAGGTCTCGGTTGAAGTGTTTGACGACCTCATAGACCACATCCTCCCACAGAGCATAGTCACGCGGAGGAGCGATGAGATAGCGCGGATCGTTGCGGCCCGGAATTGGATCCTCCGATCTTACGCTCGACAGCCACCGGGGCATCTGATGCAGCTGGATGATCACCTGACCTCCGCGATCGATGACGGCACGGATTCGTCGATCGTGATCGGATACGTGTTGGCGAAACTCAGCGTAACTCGTAGAGTAGCGCAACGCGCCCTCAATCCGAATCCTGACGACGCCGACACGCATATCTTCGAGGAATTGACGGAACATTCTATCGATCCCGGGCCCGAAGAAATGAACCTGCACTCCGGGGCGAAAGACGGCGCCGATCGGATCACCTGGAGATCCACAATCGATGCGCACCGTATCGATACGGATTGCCTGGCCGACACCGGGTACCCCCTCTTCATCCCCTGCTCCCGCGTCTTCCTCGGCTTCACCGACAGCGACGTCGTGATCCGTAGTCGTGGCACAGCCGACACAAGAGCAGATAAGCATCCCGACTGCCAGACCACGCAGCAAAGAACCTGCTTGAGAGTGTCTCCGTCCGACAACAGTTCTCATGATGCTACGCCGCATATGGCTTGTGTACCTCCCCTCGATGGATATTGCCAGCGCTACAGAAGCGCTGGGCATAGCTCTCTGCAATAAGATCGTACTCCCGCTCGACAAGAGCAGGCCAGGCAAACTCTCTGCTTGCCCGGATGCCATTCTCTACATAACGGTGGTAGCGTTCCCTATCCAGTATCATCCGGATTGCACAATCGGCGAACGCTTGGGGATCGAAATCGATCGCCTCGCCGCAGCGATAGCGCTCGACGACTCGTTCCGATTGCGTCCCGCAGGTGACGATGACCGGCAACCCCGCTGCCATGTACTCAATCACCTTGAGTGAGAACGCATACTTCCGCACCTCAACAGGACGAAAGACCGCAAGCCCGATGTCACTCTGCCTCAGGAACTCCGGAAGTTCTCGGTATTCCTTCTGCCCCACATAGGAGAAATGACCCCTAACACCGGACTTCTCCACCAGCGACTCCATCACTGCACTGTATTCAGGCGAACTGAAGCCGACGACGAGAAGGCGGATGTCGGATATACGCTCGGCGATCAGGGGGAGCGCCTCTATGGCGAGGTCGATCCCAGCCCACCCGGCAACATTTCCAGTATACACCAGCGTCGGCCGATGGGCAACCTTCTTCTGTGCGCGACTGAAGTGCTCCAGGTCGACGCCGTTCGGCACTACCGTCACAGGCTTGCCAGTCAGCTTGTGTCTCAGTTCGGCCAACAGGTCTCCGACTGCCGTGATGAGGTCGGAACTTTTCATCGACCACCGCTCCATCAAGAGGCGGTAGTTCCGCCTGAACCGGCTAATGGAATGATAACCAGGGGTGAAATCGATATCATCATAGACGAGCAACTTGAGGTACCCCATCCGTCGCAGGATCATGCCCAACGCCGCCTCCCACGGCCCCTCCGCGATGCAGACATCGAACCGCCCCCTCGCCCTGAGTAAGAACGTGAGAAGGAGAGACGGGAGTATTGCGAACTCGGCGACACAGCCAATGTTGCTCAAGATGCTACTCACCACTCTCCGTACTCCCCTCCTCCGCTCGCTGTAGGGGCTCTCCAGCCCCAGCATCGTCAACCCGAGGCTCTCGACGTGATTGAGAAACGGATTGATCCGGACTAGGGTCGCATCGCCCAGCGGCAGCACCTGTGTGCGCATCATGAGACCCTTCAGTTGCCCGACAAACGATCTGTCGGTTACCTTCGAACAACAAAGCACGACGATCTCATCAAATTTCGGAGAGAGGTGACGAACGAGGTGATGTGTCCTCTGGTTGGGAAACGCCCAGAGATCCATTTCCGTCACGATCAATAGCCGTCGCATCGTAACTCCTCGCTACAGAGCGGACGCCTCCCGATACACATCGATCGTCTGCCTCGCCGCCTCCTCCCAGGTGAACGTGCTGGCGCGCTTTGTCCCCCTGACCCTCAGATCACGCCGCAGTTGTTCATCAGTGACGACACGCTCCATTGCCCTCGCGATCTCCTCCGGGGAATGGGGATCTGCCAGCACGCCGGCATCTCCCACCACCTCCGGAAGCGAGCACGCCCGGGCCGCTACCACCGGCGTCCTGCACTTCACCCGGAAAATCGACTACATCCTCCACCCCCGATTCCTGCATCTTCACGAAGATGTCTTCATACATCCACCCCCTGGCTCCCACGATGACGAGACGATGTGGGATATCGATCCTCGCCTTGAGCCGGGCGAACGCCTCCACGAGCCCGCCGATGTTCTTGCTCGGTTGAAGCACCCCGACGTAGAGGATATATGGGCGCCGGATCCCATATGCCATCCTGACCGACTCCGACGCCTCGACCGGTTCACTCGCAATGCGGAAAAATGCGGAATTCGCCCCATGGTAGATCACCCTGATCTTCTCCTCTGGTACACCCAACATCTCCTCTAGATCGCCCTTGGTGAATCGGGAGACGGTGATCACAAGGTCCGCGCGGCCGATCGCCTCCGGGATCTGTCTTCCCAGGCGCTGCACCCACTCAGGCCGGAGCGAGTCGGGTCGCCTCTTGTATGCGGAATCGTGGACCGTGACCACAGTACGGCACTCAAGCACGGGGGGGAGGCTCTCATACATGCCATGAAAGACATCAACCCTTCCAACGTAGAACTCTGCTGGATAGGGGATCCAACTGCGAAAAGGAATCCGTCTGACGATGCACCGCCCGCCTGGGAAGAGCCTTTTGACCTCATTCAAGGTGCGGGCATGCTTCCGACGAACGTAGTTGAACGAAAGCCGGTATTCATTCTCGTGGTCGACGGAGAGGATCGCCTGCGTCAAGTTGACGATGTACTGGTATGCGCCGCCTCTAGGATTCCCGGAGAGGCCGACGTATGATGTGTCGAGACCGATCTTCATATCCTCCGCAGTCCTCGATGGGTCAAGGCTCTAGTGATATGCCAGTACTCCTGCGCGAGCACCCGTTCCCAGTCAAATGCAGCGCTCGCTTCGCTGGCGCTCGCGGCCATGCGCCTGTACTTCGCGCTATCGCTCAGTAGATCGACAACACTTTCGGCTAGCGCCTCCGGCGAACAGTCGATCGCTGTGCCACACCTGTACCTCGTAATGATGTCTGCGGTCTCCGATTCTTTCGTGCCTATGACCGGCAGCCCCGCCGCCATGTACTCGATCACCTTGAGCGGAAACGCATACTTCCTGAACGGCGTGAGTCGGAAGTTGGCGAGCCCGATATCAGCCTGGCGCAGATAGAGAGGTAGCTCGTGATACGGCTTCCGTCCAAAGAAAGAAACCTCGTGCTCCACACCCATGTCCCTCGCCAGTTGCCTCAGCCACTCTTCGTGACGTGAGATGCCAGTGCCCACTATGAACAGGCGGATTCCGCTCACACTCTGGCGGATTCGAGGCAGGGCCGCAATCGCTACGTCGAGCGCGGACCAATCGCTGATCATCCCCGTGTAAATGAGCGTGGGCGGGTGCGGCTCCCTCTTCTGAGCGCGGACGAACGCCCTGTAGTCGACACCATTATGGACGACGATAGGCCGCCTCCCGGTCTGTCTCTCACGAAGCTGCGCAAGAAGGTTCCCGGCGGCGATCGTCATGTCAGCCTGCTTCCCGCAGAAGACCTCCAGGGCGTGAGTCGCCCGGTCATACAGTGTGCTGCCCAGCCCACCAAGAAAATCTACATCTTCATAGATGAGCAGACGCACGCGTCCCAGGCGTCGAAGTACGTAACCGAGACAGGTCTCCCACGGTCCTTCGGATATGCAGACATCGAAACGCCCCGGGACCTCCAGCGCCGTGCCGAGCCAGACGGCGAGGGGAGCGACCCAGTGTCTCAGCCCTCCCGCTCTGCGCAGTATCTTCCCCACCAGACCCCGAATTCCCCGCTGAACACTCGTGTCGACTCCTTCATACCCGAGGAGCTTCATCCCCAGGCCATATGTGTAGTTGAGCGGTGGCTCGACTCTCAGGATTCGCACGTTCTCGCTCGCCGACCACAATAACCTGCACCTGGCGAGCCCGAGAAGCTCCGACCGCTTTGAACGAGGTACCGGCCCTCCGCGATAGACAACGACCACTTCCCGACAGCGATGTTTGAAATAGTCGACCAGATGATGTGTCCGCTGGTTGGCATCTTTCCCATGATCCACATAGGTTATGATGAGCAGTCTGTCAATGCCCGTCTCGTTCATGGTCCAACGCCTCGTCTCCCTGCCTTCCGACCGATGCGCAGCCCCTTCCCTCATGCCAGGACGGGTCTCCGGCGTCAGGCCCTCTATGTCAAGATGCGCCGCTTCGGGCGACGTTCACCCGGAGCCAGGAGCCGTCTCAGGGTGCCCACAGCGTAGCCCAACATCTCTGCACTGAAGCGCACGCGGCGCACTGCCTGCAGCATGAGATACCGCCTCAGCCCTCGGCGGGAGCGGGGAGACCGACGGTGAAGATATAATAGGAGTAGTACCACGGCTGCAGCCCAGAGCCAGATGCTCCCTGCGATGACCAGCACGACCACGCCGCCCAGAGCCAGCACGTGAGAGATGATTCGCCTGCGATATTCGGGCGGAAAGAGATTGGCCCTCCCGTTCCCGACGCCGTACAGGAAGTACTGCCTGAAGAGCTGGCGGAATGTCCCACGCGGTCGCCAGTACACACGCGCGTCCCGTGCCAACCTGATCCGGCACCCCGCTTCTCTCAACAGAACGCTGAACAGAGTATCCTCTGCGGTATACAGCCACTCAGGGTACCCACCCACCCTCTGCCACGCGCTCTTGCGAAACGCAACATTTCGTGAGATGGGATGGAATCTCTCCTCATCGAAGAGTGCCGGGTCGACGACGGCCACATCGACGACACACTGCTCGAACGGCGTGCGGGCATCCCCGAGGACCACGCCTGCAACGACATCGACTGAGGGATCCTCATCGAGGGGTCGCAGGAGGTTCTCCAGCCAGCTCCCATCGGGCCTGCATCCCGAATCAGTCACCGCTATGACTTCGGAACTCGCTCGTGCGATACCGATGTTTCTCCCCCGTGCGATGTTCGCGCCGGGCTCCTCGATCACCTCCACGGCGATACCAGAGAGGTGTCGCTCGCGGATCGCCGCCACCGTTTCATCGCTCGAGCCGCCGTCCACGATCACGACCTCATCCGGCGTACGCGACTGTGCGGCGAGAGCAGAGAGATACTCTCCGATCGTCGCCTCCTCGTTCTTCACAGTCGTGACGACCGACACTCTCATCGCACCGAATCTCCCCCGGGCAGACA
>LJUI01000064.1 GCA_001303705.1 candidate division TA06 bacterium SM23_40 | reverse complement strand
GACACGGTCTGGACGCGGACTTACGGCGGCCCGGGCTCGGACTGGGGCTATTCGGTCGCGGCGGGGGCCGGGGGGTATATCATCGCGGGAATGACCACCTCCTTCGGCGCGGGGTATTATGACGTCTATCTCATCAAGACAGACGCAGCGGGGGACACGGTCTGGACGCGGACCTACGGCGGTTTGGAATGGGACTCGGGCCATTCTGTCGCGCCGACGGCCGATGGGGGGTACATAGTCACAGGCTTCACCGAGTCGTTCGGGGCAGGCAACGATGATGTCTATCTTATCAAGACGAATGCAGATGGGTGGGTGGAGGTCGGTGGGCGGGATGATGTGGAACCCGGTCGGAGATTACACTACCTGAGCCAGAACCGCCCGAATCCGTTTGGAAGGGCGACGACGATCAGCTATGCGATCCCGGACCATCGGCAGGTCTCCCTTGCAGTATATGACATACGGGGCGCGCTCGTACGGGAGCTCGTCTCCGGGACTCTCTCTCCCGGCCCGCACCAGGTGGTGTGGGATGGCCGCGACGGCCGGGGGAGGGAGGTCGGCTCCGGCGTGTACTTCTGTTGTCTCGAGGCCGGTGAGACGAGAGAGACGAGGCGGATGGTGTTGCTGCGGTAACATCGTATGATCCAATGGGGCAACTGATTGAGGCAATCGGCCGAGTCCGGATCTCTTCGTATGGGAACCTTTTGCCTGAGGCATCGACCAGAACCGGGATGATCGACGTTGATCCGCCGGATCCGGGCGTGAACCGGGAGGTAATCTCGCTGCGGCGCCTGGCTCCCCCGACACTCGATCGAGCAGGTTTGTCGGTGGGGCTCGGGTCAAGAGGTGACAGCAGGTCCGTTCGTGCAGGGTGTAGAAGGCATCGCCCACACCACCAATCCGGCAACATCATTCCCTCATGTAGAGCCCGAAAAAAGGTCTAGACATTCGGGGTGCGATTTTGTATCTTGTACGCGCATCTCGCTCGTCCTGCCCTGCGCAGGCGGCGAGGGCGTCTGATCTCTGTGCCGAGGTAGCTCAGTAGGTAGAGCACTGGACTGAAAATCCAGGTGTCCGCAGTTCGATTCTGCGCCTCGGCACCAGCGAACTCTTTCCCCTGCACGTGGGGGGTGTACCATTGTGGGGCCGATGTAGCTCAGCTGGTAGAGCAGACGATTCGTAATCGTCAGGTCAGCGGTTCGAGTCCGCTCATCGGCTCCAGAATCCGGAAGCTTCGCTCCGGGATCACGAGAGCCGGTTCTCTCATTTCTCCTTCGCCACGCGCTGCCGCCCTGTCCCTCCCGAGAGGTCCCGACTAGCCCCCCGGGGATCCCCCCTGGCGCCTTCTCCTGCGCGGACGTCCGAGGCCGTTGACAAACTGTGATTGAGCATGTACTATTTGGGCGCGGCCCGATCGGTGCGGCCAGGCATGCGTAGTTACGCCATGTGCTGGCGGTAACTCCCGCACCGGAGGGGCCATGCAGATGGTCGGCATCATAGGTGCTGGAGGCCGATGTGGAATCATTGATTGTCGGGGTCTCAGGGGTGCGGGGCGTGGTGGGAGAGGGGCTCACCCCGGAGGTCGTCGTCCGATTCGGGGCGGCATTCGGGACATACCTCGCCGGAGGGCGGGTGGTAGTGGGGCGCGATAGCCGTCGATCCGGGCAGATGATGCGAGATGCGCTCGTTGCCGGACTTGTCTCGACCGGATGCGACGTGACCGATGTCGGGATCGTGCCCACGCCGACGATTCAGCTTGCGGTCGAGGAGCTGGAGACATCGGGAGGGGTCGCGATCACGGCGAGCCACAATCCTGTCGAGTGGAACGCCTTGAAGTTCGTCGGTGCGGGAGGGGCATTCCTCAGTGCCGGTGAGGGGGCACGTCTTCTCGACCTGTACCGGGCCGGCACGACACAAAGGGTTGGCTGGGGCGATATCGGATCGATCACCGCCGACAGAAGTGCAGTCGATCGGCATATAGAGAGAGTGCTCGGCCTCTCGGTGATCGACGTCGATCGCATCCGCGAGAGGCAATACGGAGTCGCCATCGATTGCTGCAACGGCGGTGCCAGCATCGCCTTTCCTCAGCTGCTCAGATCGCTGGGGTGCGCTGTCGTGGAACTCAATTGCGAGCCCAGTGGTTTGTTCCCGCGCGACCCGGAGCCGGTGCCCCGCAATCTCTCCGAGCTCTCTCAGGCGGTCAGGAAGGTGCAGGCGGATGTGGGGTTCGCGACCGATGCCGACGGGGATCGGCTTTCGATCGTCTCGAATTCCGGCAAACCGCTGGGGGAAGAGGCATCGCTCGCGCTCGCCGTCTCCTATGTGCTCGCGATCCGGCCCGGCCCGGTCGTGGCTAACGTCTCCACCTCGCGTGCGATCGACGATATCGCGGCGCGGTTCGGGCAACCGGTGATACGTAGCAAGGTGGGGGAGGCCCACGTCGTCAGGGCGATGCGGGATAGTAAGGCCGTGATCGGAGGCGAGGGGAATGGGGGGGTGATCTTCCCCGAGCTCCACTATGCACGAGACGGGATGGTGGGCATGGCGTTCGTTCTCGCCTCCCTCGCAGGGCAGGGAGTGTCGGTCGACGAGCTGGCCGGCGGGCTGCCGCGCTACCACATAGTGAAGGAATCGGCTCGAGCGACGTCGGCTACACAGGATGAGCTCACCGACATCGCGCGGAGCGCGTTCCCCGATGGCAGTTACGATCTGACGGATGGCGTCAAGGTGATGTGGGAGAATAGGTGGGTCCATATTCGTGTCTCGGGCACCGAGCCGATCGTCCGGATAATCGCTGAGGCTCCTGAAGAAGAGGAAGCCTCAAGGATGTGTTCAGTCGTAAAGGAAAGACTGTAGAAAGGCCACGATCATGTGTGGAATCGTTGGCTACATCGGGAAAGAACAGGCGTTGCCGATCCTGCTCGAGGGACTGAAACGTCTTGAATACCGAGGCTATGACTCGGCCGGGGTAGCGGCCATCACATCTGACGGCTTGATGATCGAGAAGAAGAAGGGGAGAGTGTCTCAACTCGAGTCCCTTCTTGCAGGGAATAGAGTCGACACGACCATCGGCATTGCGCATACCCGGTGGGCGACCCATGGTGTCCCGTCAGATGAGAATGCCCACCCACACCTCGACTGCGCCGGGAAGATCGCGGTGATCCACAACGGAATCATCGAGAACTACCTGACCCTCAAGGCCTACCTGAAGGGAAAAGGCCATACCTTCCGGACCGACACTGACACCGAGATTCTCGCCCACCTCATCGAAGAATACTATGATGGGGATCTTCTCGAGGCGACGCGCATTGCATTATCGGAGGTCGAGGGGACTTACGGGCTGGCCGTCCTTGCGCTCGACAGTCCCCGGGAGATCGTCGCCGCACGAAATGGCAGTCCGCTCGTCGTTGGCGATGGTGATGGCGAGTATCTCATCGCCTCGGACGTGGCGGCGCTTTTGCGTCATACGAACCGGGTGGTCTACTTACAGGACGGCGAGCTGGTGCATATTACCGATGAAGGATTTGTGATCACTACCCTGGCTCGCGAGACGATCGAGCCATCGATACAGGAGATCTCCTGGAACCTCGAGATGATAGAGAAGGGCGGGTTTGCGCACTTCATGCTCAAGGAGATATTCGAGCAGCCCGTCAGCTTGCGCAATGCGGTGAGAGGACGTCTCGACTTCGCGGATGGTACGGTGCGCTCCTCCAGCCTGAATCAATGCCGTGATATCCTTCGCAGGGCGGACCGGATCATCCTCAGCGGGTGCGGGACATCGTGGCATGCGAGTCTCATCGGCGAGTATATGATCGAAGAGCTGGCGCGAGTCCCGGTGGAGGTGGAATATGCTTCGGAATTCCGCTACCGGAGTCCGGTGATTGATGAAAAGACAGTTTTCTTCTCTATCAGCCAATCAGGCGAGACGGCCGACACTCTGGCCGCGATGCGGGAGGCGAAACGCAAAGGTGCGACGGTACTCGGGATCTGCAACGTCGTGGGGAGCACCATTGCGCGTGAGTCGGACGGAGGGATCTATATCCACGCGGGCCCGGAGATCGGTGTAGCATCCACCAAGGCATTCACCTCACAGGTCGTTGTGCTGGGGCTGATTGCGGTCTTCCTCGGGCGGATGCGGGGGCTCTCCGCGGACAGGGGCAAGCAGATCGTCCAGGCAATTGACAGGCTGCCTGAGCAGGTCGAGCGGATTCTCGAGACCAGGGATTCGATCAAGGAGATCGCTCATCGATTTGCTGATCGGTCGAACTTCCTCTTCCTCGGCCGGGGCTATAACTTCCCGGTGGCTCTCGAGGGTGCGCTCAAGATGAAGGAAATATCGTACATCCATGCTGAAGGTTATCCTGCTGCTGAGATGAAGCACGGTCCCATTGCGCTCATTGATGAGAATATGCCCGTTGTCTTCATCGCCATCAAGGATAGTGTCTACGGAAAGATCATGAGTAACATCGAGGAGGTCAAGTCACGTCGGGGCATCGTGATCGCCCTCGCGTCTGAGAGCGACGGGGAGATCGGCAACCGGGCGGATTACGTGATCAAGGTGCCTGAGACACTCGACTTCCTCACGCCCTTGCTGACGGTTATACCGTTGCAGCTGCTTGCCTATTATATGGCGGTAGCCAGGGGCTGCGATGTTGACAAGCCGCGCAATCTGGCGAAGAGTGTAACAGTTGAGTGATCGTCACTCAGTGTTCCGGGCGGTGACATAGTGTCCGGGCGATCGTTCGGCGTCGAGAGAGAGGTCAGGGTATCGTGAGTCACTGGCGAATCAATGCGTTTGCCGTGCTGAGTGTCTTGCTGGCTCTCGCACTCATCAGCGCTATGGGATGCCATAAGAAGAGGACTCCTGAAGAGCCCGGGGTCGGGGATCTGACAGTCGTCTCGGTAGTGTCAACCGATGACGAGCACGTGCGGATCACATTCTCCGAAATGGTTGATGAAACATCGGCCGAGGAAGTGGGGAACTACTCGATCGTAGTTGCCGGGACGCCCGATCCGCTTCTCATCCTGGGAGCAGACCTGGGCGATGATGATATCCGTGTGGTGCTGTCGACTGAGGGGCAGAGTCATATCGATTACCTGATCTCGATCCAGGGCGTCGAAGATCTCGATGGAGATGCGATGTCCGATACAAGCCTGGTCTTTCACGGATCGGCGTCGTTGCGGGTACCGCGGACTGTACTCTTAGAGGAATTCGGCAGTGTCTTCTGTCAGGCGTGCCCGAACTCGAACGCTGCTATCGATCTTCTCGTACATGAGTACACGAGAGACGATCTGGTCGTTCTCCAGTACCACACGGGCGATCAGATGACGACCGCCGAGACGACGGCGAGAACCGCGTGGTACGGCGCCACGGGTCAGTTGCCGACCGTGATGATCGATGGAACGATACGATTCATAGGAGCGGTCTCTCCCGATGCAGCATACAACGCGTACCGGGACAGCATCCTGGTCGAGCTGTCAGAGACGACACCTCTCAGTATCGACGTCTCCGGTTCGGTGGGTGGCTCTAGTGGTACTGTCACTGTGCAACTGATCGCCACCGACTCGATCCTGGTCGACAGCCTGCGGCTCCACGTCGTTGTCTTCGAGGATAGCGTTCGAAACACGATCCCGATCGGCGACTCGCTCCACTGGTTTGTGGTGCGTGACATGATACCGGATGATGAGGGAGAGCCCATCACCATTCAGAAGGGAGATACGTCAGAGATCGTGCGGGTATTCAGTGTGGATGGTGAGTGGGATGCGACGAAGTTGGGGGCGGTTGCGTTCCTCCAGGATCCCGCAGGCAACGAGGTGCTGCAGGCAGGGGGCACGCGCTTTTGATCGTCAGAGGGTCGGATCGGAGAGGAGTCGATAGGAGGGGAAATAGGCCTGATGAGTCGTTCAGGAGATGATGCGAGCACGGCCCGACGCGGGGAATACTATCGGGCGATACCTTCGATCGATTCTCTCCTTCGCGACGATTCGGTGGGAGAGCGGTTCGCCGGGTATCCCAGGACGGTCGTCGCGAGTTCGATGCGTCGGGTGGCTGAGAGATGGCGCATCCGTATCGAGGAGGCAGGAGAAGACGAGCTGGAAGCGGTCGCCCTCGGCCGGGAGTCGTTTCTGAGCGAGGTGGAGGAAGATCTGCGGCGGGAGGGCCGAGTGGGCCCGTGTCGCGTCATCAATGCCGCCGGCGTCATCATCAACACCAACCTCGGCCGCGCGCTCTTGCCGCGGGCTGCGCTCAAGGCGCTTGAGGAGGTGGGTGGCCTATACAGCAATCTGGAATATGATCTTGTACAGGGGGTCCGTGGATCGAGACTCGACCATGTAACGAAGTTGCTCTGCGATCTGACCGGCGCTGAAGATGCCCTCGTCGTCAACAACAACGCTGCCGCTGTCTTGCTCGCCCTCGACACCTGGGCGAAAGGGCGCGAGGTGATCGTCTCGAGGGGACAGTTGATCGAGATCGGGGATTCCTTCCGCCTGCCTGACGTGCTCGAGAGGAGTGGAGCCAAGCTCGTAGAGGTGGGGACAACCAACCGGACATATGTCAGAGACTATGAGCAGGCCATTGGCCCGGAGACGGCAATCCTCCTGCGCAGCCATACCTCCAACTATCGGATGGTAGGGTTCTGCTGTGAGGTCGGGGCGAAGGACCTCGCCGCTCTCGGAGCCAGGCACGGCATCATGTCGATGGAGGATCTCGGCAGCGGGCTTCTCGTCGACCTCGCCCCGCACGGGCTGGTGGGTGAACCGCTTGTGGGAGAGTCGGTGCGGTCGGGGATCGACATCGTTACGTTCAGCGGGGACAAGCTCCTGGGAGGCCCCCAGGGAGGGATCGTCCTCGGGCGGACCCATCTAGTGCAGCCGATGAGGCGCAACCCCCTGGCCAGGGCTCTGCGTGTCGATAAACTCACTCTTGCCGCCCTCACGGCGACGCTTCGTATCTACCAGGCTGGCGTGGGCGTCGAGGATGAGATTCCGGTATTCAAGATGATCGCCAGGCCGATCCGATCGGTCAGGGGCGAGGCGCGCCGGCTGGCCAGGCGGCTCGCTTCGACGCTGGGCGAGCACGGAGATGTGGAGGTAGTCGAGGGTATGTCGGCTGTCGGCGGCGGCTCGCTTCCCGGTCAGGTCATTCCCACATATCTGGTTGCTCTCAGGATTGCGCACAAGAGCGCTGCGTGGCTGGCTGACTGGCTGCGTTCTCATGATCCGCCGATCATCGCGCGAATCGAAGGTGACCGGGTCGTATTCGACGTCCGCACCCTGCAGCGAGGTGAGGGCACCGAGATAATCGCCGCCGCGTCCCGGCTGAGAGAGGAGTTGGGCGCACATTGAAGCATGTGATCGTGGGGACGGCGGGACACGTCGATCACGGGAAGACGACGCTCATCAAAGCGCTCACCGGGATCGACACCGATCGACTCGAAGAAGAGAAGCGGCGGGAACTGTCGATTGAACTCGGGTTTGCGCCGCTGGAACTCCCCAGTGTAGGCCGGGTCGGCGTCATCGACGTCCCCGGCCACGAACGTTTTATGAAGAACATGCTCGCCGGCATCGGGGGCATCGATCTCGCCCTGTTGGTCGTTGCTGCCGACGAGGGTGTGATGCCACAGACGCGCGATCACCTTACTGTCCTCCACCTCCTCGGGGTCTCTCACGGAGTCGTTGCAATGACGAAGACCGATCTCGTCGAACAGGAGGTAGTGGAACTGGCCGAGGAGGAGGTGCACGAGCTCCTTGCGGGTACGACGCTGGAGGGGAGTCCCATCGTTCGGGTCTCCGGCGTGACGCGAGAAGGCCTCGACGACCTCGTCTCCGCACTCGATTCGGCAGCTGCCGCCGTCGAAGGGCGGAGGCTCGATATGCCGCCGCGGCTGCCGATCGATCGCGTCTTCACCATGAAAGGTGTTGGCACCGTAGTCACCGGCACGCTTGTCTCCGGCGTGATCCGCGAGGGGGATGAGGTGGAGCTGCTGCCCGAGGTTCTGAAGAGTAAGGCCCGGCAGGTACAGGTACACGGAGCCCGGGCCGATGAGGCGCATGCAGGACAGCGGGTGGCCCTCAATCTACCGGGTGTGAAGCGTGAGGCGCTGAGGCGGGGTGCGGTCGTTGCCGCTCCGGGGTACCTCCGCCCCACTGAGACGATCGATGTCAGACTTGAACTACTCCCGAAGGTCGAGCGGCTCAAGAACTGGACGCGTATTCGCCTCGCCATCGGCAGCGCGGAGATCATCGGCAGACTGGTCCTCCTCGATGCTGAGGAACTGAAGGGCGGCCAGGTGGGCCTGGCCCAGCTCCGTCTCGAGGCGAAGACGACGGGGCTGCGGGGGGATCGGTTCGTGCTCCGCAACTACTCACCGCTCTGGCTGATCGGCGGGGGGACGATCCTCGATCCAGTGGCGGAACGCCACAAGCGATTCGACGAACAAGTTGTCACGGCGCTCGAGGCAAGAGGTGGGGCCGAGCTCGACACTGCGGTACGGGAGAGCTTGTTGCTCGGCGAGCGGACCGAGGGGGAGCTCCGCGAGAGCCTGAGCGTATCCGCGGAAGAGCTCGGCGAGGCGGTTCAGCGCCTGGTCGACGCCGGGGAGGTGCGGCGCATCGGCGCTCATCTCGTGCACCGGCAGTCGTTGGACGAACTGGAGAAGAAGATCGGCTCCCTGCTCTCCGAGTTCCATCGTCGCAATCCGCTGAGGCCGGGCATGCCCAAAGAGGAGTTGAGGAGTAGGATGAAGCTCCGCGCGGGCGCGTTCGATGAGATCCTTGCTCAAATGAAAACCATCGAGGTGAGACGAGACCGAGTGGCCCTCAGCTCCTTCAGGCCGACCTTGACGGCGAGACAGGAAGAGGTCAGGAGACGGATCGAGGAACTCTATCGCCAGGGTAAGTTCCAGCCTCCTTCCAGGAATCAGGTGCTCGATCCGTTCGGGGAGGAACGCGGTGTGGCGGAGGAGGTGCTCTTCTATCTTCTGGAGACGGGCGAGCTGACCCGCGTATCCGAGGATCTGATATTTCATAGAGATGCCATAGCCCAGATCAGGGAGGGCCTGGGGGCGAAGCTGAGGGAGAACGGCAGCATCACGGTGAGCCAGGTGCGCGACCTCTTCGGCTCAAGCCGTAAATACTCCGTGCCGCTCCTCGAGTACTTCGACAGGATCGGCTTCACGCGCCGCGTCGGCGATGAGCGCATTCTGGCCAGGAAGGTGAAGGGAGAAGACCGGGAGTAAGGGTCGGAGAGGCCGCTCCAGCGGCCGGCGTGCGTCGCGGATGCCGCACGCTTGCGAAGAGAGGGGTGGCGAAGATGAGATCAAGCGCCTGATGGCTACGGTTATCAAGAACTGTAGCCATTTTCTTATGGAGTACGCACATCATGAACGTGTCAGGGCGGGTCGGGAAGCTCACAATCCGGGAGGACCGAGTCACCGTAGATTTTGATCGAAGAGTGGAGGCGTGCCATGAAAAAGAACGAGAACACCAGGAAAGTACTCATGACAGTCGTGATCATCGCAGCGGCAGTTGCTGCGGGCTGTCGCGGGTCTACAGGCCCGGCAGGGCCAGCGGGTGTTCCCAGAGAGACGGTCTTGTACGTAATGGGATGGGCGGAGACCGACAACTGGCTTACAGCCGATACGACGGCTCTCGTCAGTCTGCTGGTTCAGAATACTCCCGCACTTCCAAGAGTCGAAGTCAACGGAATCAGGGTGCCCTATAACAGGTTCCCATATCCTAGCCGATGGGCCTACTACTTCACTTCCGGAAATTTCCCACTCTTCCCCGGTGATTCGGCTCGACTCGTCGTTACTGGCATCTTGCTCAACGGAAGCTCGGGGATCGCTTACGCATCGACCATGCTTCCCGGCCATTTCGAACTCACCTCACATGACACCTCGGTCGTCGACACGATTCCCCTGGGTTCGGGGCTGACGGTCGAATGGGCCGCAGCATATGGAGCCGATGTATACCACGTTGAGTTCTCGTTGTACTATGAGTATGTGGATACGTTAGGAAGCTATGCACGGTTCGAATGTGACGTCGATACCCTGCTTCCCGACAGATCCATAACCTTTGCCTCGTCGCAGCTATTTCCCTGCTTGGCTGAGATAGATACTCTGCTGTACAGCGGCGGACGCTTGTGGCCCTCTGCGTTGAGGTCGTACCCTGTGGAGGAAGGAACAGAAGGAAATGTGCAGGGAGACGGCATCGGCTTCTTTTATGGATGGACGTACGGTCCATACCTCAGGCTCCGAGTAGGCGGTTCGACCCTCATAGCGCCAGGGGAGGAGCCAAGAGGAAGGCGCCTCCCGAAGTCTCTTGAGAGGAAGATTCGGAAACTGGGATTCTGAAAAGATACATCCTCCCCGTCGGCTTCCTCGCCGATGTGCAGGGAGGGCGCAGAACTGCAGTTCCGAACTGCTACGGCACCACGGTGAACGTGAACTCGTCATCGTCCCAGATATCCTCGGGTGACGTGCCGACAAGCGCTCGGTACTGATAATCGCCTTCCGGCGCTATGAGCGGCACCTCGTGCGAGAGCTGGCCGGTCATCACAGCCTCGGGGAAGAGCGTGAGCTCGAGGGGGCCCACAACAGACCGACAACGGGGATTGTTAGGGAGCTTCACTACGGTGGCGAAGGCGAACGTCTGCCACTCGGCCGTCCTGTTCGAGAGGACCACGTCGATCTTGAGCGTATCCCCGGGGGAGAGGGTTGTGGACTCCGGAGTGAGTGTCACCTCGACCGGTGCCGTGGTGATCTCGAACCCATGAAGTCCCGTATGCCAGGGATCGTGGTGGAACATCCCCCATTCGACGAGGCCGGTCTCGGGGAGGACCGAGTCTGCCTGGAAGACGTAGAAGATGTGGCCGGCGCGAGTGCCGATCATGATCTCCATCTGCCCATCGTCGTTGATGTCGGCGACGACGGGTGCGCCCGGTACCCCGCCCAGTTCCATCGACCAGAGTTCGTCCCCGGTCGAGGAGACGATCCAGGCCTTTCTCGTCGGGTCATTCGGCTGGTCCGCATCGATATCTCCGATGATGGCCTCCAGCTGCCCGTCGCCATCCAGGTCGGCAAGCGCCGGGGAGGAGATGATGTCGTACCCGGCTCCCACATCGAATGTCCAGAGCTCGGCTCCCTGCGGGTCATGGGCGATGAGGTACGATCCGTATCCGACAATGATCTCTCTGTCTCCCTGGCCGTCGATATCACCGATCGCCGGCGAGGCCGTGGCATACCCGTACTGAGAGTGCTGCCAGAGAGGTGCCCCCTCAGCGTCCAGGAGGTAGATGCTGTGGTAGTTGGATGTGGCGGCGATCTCGAGGTTATCGTCGTCGCGGACGTCGCCCGCCGCCGGCGTCGAGATCATCCAGCCTGTTATGCCCGAACCCGGCGTGTAGAAGCTCCAGATCTCATTCCCCTCTGCGTCGAGGCAGTGGAGATAGCGGTCGAAACTCGGGATCAGCACCTCGAGCGAGCCGTCGCCCTCCAGATCTGAGATCGTCGGCGAGGCGCCAATGATATACCCGGTGGGGAAGTTCCACTCTTCGGTCCCTGTCTCCGGATCGAGGACGTGGAGAGTGCCGCCGTACTCGCCGACGAGGATCTCGAGCTTTCTGTCATCGTCCAGGTCGGCCGCTGCCGGAGCTGAGATCGTATTCTGGATCGAGCCCGCGGTCAGAAACGGAAAGCTCCATCTCTCGTTGCCCTCGTGGTCGAGGGCGAAAACGCGCTCCGCCGTTGAGGCGACGATCTCCAGATCACCATCGTCGTCGATGTCGGCAACGGCGGGCGGCGAGACGATGTTGTAGCTGCTGCCGGTGGGATACGTCTAGAGAACCGATCCGGAACTGGTGAACGCGTAGACCGTCCACGCTCCCCCCACCACGACCTCCAGGCCTTCGTCCTCGGCCAGGTCCCCTACTGCAGCGGTGGGCAGCACCCCGCCGTCGATTGGATAGGACCAGAGGGTGGTGATCTCGAGGGCGCCGATCCGAGGAGGAACGGCCCACCAGCTGACGACGGTCAGCAAGATCACTGCTGTCGGGATCGAGACCATGGCGCTCACGGGCCCGCGGCGAGAAACCGGCGTTGCGGGGTTGGCGCGGTTCGAGGAGACTGCGGGGCCGACCCGGGCCCTCGATCGCGCGATGCGTCCTACAGCCTGCTGGCCATTACGTCTATTCGCCTTTTCCATGATTCGACACCTCGCAATGCTGCAGTTGAACGATATGGGCGGCCAAGAAACTGACCGCCGCCTGTTCGATGTCTCGGAGTGGACCGTCGGGTGCGTCTGTATGCAGGTTTCTCAGTTCCTACTGAAGATACCATAACGAGAGCAGGGTGTCAATCGCCCTGATACCCCCTTAATTCTCGTCAGGGAGCTGATCGAGGGATCGGCACACATGAGAAAAGCGCTTGTCTGGCAGATACTGGTTGTGTACAATCGTCGCCACAGCGAGGTTAATTCGGTATGTGCTGGTTCGGAGAACTGGCTGTGGGGTCTCTTGCAGATATCTGTTGTATATGGTGCGGATGTGGGCCGTATCAACTGGCCCATCTGGGAGAGAGAATATATTGGACCCGAACAGGAGCGACTGCAGCAACAGGTGACCGATGCAGAGAGGAGAGCCACCAGTCGATTCGCCGGGATCTGACTCAATGAATCGTCTTCGCACAGACGCACACCGCATATTTGATGCCGCCCTCCGGGCCGTTGATCCTGGCAGGGCGGTGCATCGCTTTATGACGAAGAGAGGAGAAATGCTCTCTGTCGGCGAGCGCCGGTACGATCTCGGAACCGTGGGACATGTCTTCGTGGTGGGGGCGGGTAAGGCTGGTGCATCGATGGCGCGAGCAGTTGAGGAGATTCTCGGCGACCGCATCACCTCGGGGCTTGTGGTCGTCAAGTACGGATATGTGGCAGAGCTCGGGCGAATCGAGCTGCGGGAGGCGGGCCATCCTATTCCGGACCAGACGGGCGAGCGGGCTGCCGAGGCCTTACTCGCGATCGCCAGGGGAGCGGGCGAGCACGACCTCGTGATTGTCCTTTTGTCGGGCGGGGGATCGGCTCTGCTCCCTCTGCCGGTGGGGGCGGTCACCCTTGAGGAGAAGCAGGCGGCGACCTCCATGCTGCTGCGCTCCGGAGCGACGATCAACGAGATGAACGCAATCCGCAAGCATATTTCGCGGATAAAGGGCGGCCGTCTGGCTGAGGCCGCGGCGCCTGCGCCCGTGGTGACGCTCATCCTCTCCGATGTGATCCGCGAACGGCTCGATGTCATCGCCTCAGGTCCTACCGTGGCGGACGAGAGCACGTTCGGGGAGTGCCTCACCATCATCTCCCGATACGGTCTGGGCGAGGAGCTTCCCGCTTCCGTCTTAGCGCACCTCTCCAAGGGGGCGGCAGGAACCGTGGCCGAGACGCCGAAGCCCGGGAACTCCATATTCGAAGGGGCGAACAACATCG
>LJUI01000007.1 GCA_001303705.1 candidate division TA06 bacterium SM23_40 | reverse complement strand
GAGGTAGAAGGCTCATCCTGGTACGTCCCCTCGCGACCCGCCTCATCTCAATTCTTGACAGATCCCACAAAAGTACGCTCTGGGACACCAACCCGGGGAGCCTGGTGACCAGAAGGTAGAACTCCTCTTGGGGAAGCGTTCGCCATCTGCAGATGTCGAGGGCGGCCAGGCCCATAACAATAGAGCTCTGAAGGGGTGCTATGTCTAGAAGACTTCCTAAGGGACCGCTCTTTTTTCTCTTGACAGAGCTAATTTCGGCTTATAGGGTCTGGGTCGATAGTCAGACCAGAATGAATAAAGCATGATCCGCCCCGGCCTCTGGCGTTGGGGCAGACAGGTGCGCATCGATACAGCGACCAGAAAGGTGGGTCTGGGAAGGTGCTTAGGGTTGAGTATCGAGGCACTGGCTCGGCGAGGGTAGGCTGCGCGGTCGACTCAAATCAACAGAATAACGTGGAAGTAAGCGGCTACGCACTTCAGACTCGCTAGTGAGAGTTCAGAGGAAGTAGCCGTGAATTCTTGGGGGCGGTGCATGAGCACCGGGACCGAGGTGAGGATGTGGGATTGAGGAGGCGTGTAGACGCACGTCGTCACAGGGGGCTGTAGCGAGGAGGGTGACCCCATGCAGAAGCGGACAACTCAAGTAGTGGCAGCACTGGCTGTCGGGCTGGGCGCGAATGTCTCGGCGACGGTTTTGCACGTGCCGAGCCAGTATGCCACCATCCAGGCAGGAGTTAGTGCCGCGTGGTACGGCGACACGGTGCTAGTAGCCAATGGTATTTACAGGGGCGACGGCAACCGAGATATCGATTTCGGTGGCAAACCGATCGTGGTCATGTCTTCGAACGGCGCGGAAGTCACAATTATCGACTGCGAAGGAAGCGCGCAAGATCCTCATCGCGGATTCCACTTTCATAGCGGTGAGCAGTCGTCGTCAGTGGTCCAGGGATTCACGGTTACCAACGGGCATGCACGTGGAGACTGGAAAGACAACTACGGTGGCGGGATTCTCTGCGACGATTCCTCTCCGACCATCGCGGACAACAAGATCATAGCGAATGTAGCAGCTTGGTCAGGTGGTGGAATCGCCTGCGTGTTCAGCTCTTCTCCAGCCATAGAGCGTAACACCATCCTAGGCAATGCCGCGTCCTCCGGCGGCGGCATCGAATGCTTTGATTGGTCTTCTCCGGCTATCATCGGGAACAGGATCTGCGGGAACGATGCCCATGACGGTTGGGGTGGTGGGATCGGTTGCTCTTGGGTCAGTTGCCCGATCATTGAGGGGAATACTATCACAGGCAACACCGCCAGTCTTGAGGGGGGTGGCATATTCTGCTATGATCTCTGTGCTGCCGCCATCGCCAACAACGCTATGGCTGGGAATGTTGCGGGGGAACGCGGAGGCGGGATCTCATGTGGCTGGTCGTCTCACGCGACCATCCATGGCAACACCATGGCCCACAACAGAGCCGACTATGGTGGTGGCATATTCAGTGACGAATCCTCTCTGGCTATGGGGGAGAACACGATCACAGCCAACCTGGCCGACTCCGCGGGCGGTGGCATATTCATCCACTGGGATCTTTCCTCGGCGATTATCAACTCGATCCTCTGGGCTAACGAAGCCGACACGGATCCGGAGATTCATCTGAGCTCCAGCGCAATCTCCGTCAACTACTCTGATATAGCGGGCGGGTGGCCGGGTACGGGCAATATCAATGCCGATCCCATGTTTGTGCTCGGCGAGAGAACAGATTATCGTCTCCTTTGGGACTCCCCTTGTATAGACGCCGGGGATCCAGGATCGCTCGACCCCGACGGCACCCGAGCCGATATGGGCGCGCATTATTTCGACCAGGATGACTACGTTACACTGTATCTGACGCCCGATACTATTGAGATCGCACCTGGAGGCGTCCTTGGGGTGACCTATACTGCCATCAACCGCTGGGGGCAGCCTGAGCCGTTTTGGTTGCTGACGCAGGTTATTCTGCCGAGTGGTGATACGCTAAGTGTGATGGGGCCGGACCCGCATACCCTGCCAGCTGATTTCACGGTGCAGCGTTACCTGAGCCACGAGGTGCCCTTGGTGGCACCGCTCGGTCTGTACACATATCAGTCGAAGATCGGGATACCACCAGCGACGCTGTACGACGAGGACAGCTTCGAGTTCTCGGTCGTGCAGCCACAGTGAGGATAAGAGGGACTCCCAAGGCTAGGGGTCTAGGAACGCGGCCATTCCTGTCCATACGGGATACAGGTGGCCATGGGATAGGCCACCCAAACGTGCTGAGAGCCCTACTGGGATCCGCTCAGGTGGATGCGCTGAGCGGATCTCCTTTTTGGTGTGCCAGGCATGTCATGTATCGAGGAGGTGAGAGTCCTCTACGGGCCGTGATGACCGGAACCGTGAGCCCAGGCAAGGGTGTCCGTCGCGAGGCGGAATCTGAAGGAAGCGGACGGCACACTTCGGGCCCGACGAACAGGAACCGGATATTAGGCCGGCGCGGTGGGGTAACCCGGCATGGGACGGGGATGCCCGATAGTCATCCGGGCACGCGCGCAGGTAAATCCGGCGGGCACCGAAGGAAGGATGCGTGAGTTACCCTGGGAGGCCTCTCGGTCTGTCCGGTTGGAATGGACTACCGCTCTGGTGACGGAGCGGGATGGACGGAGAGGAGTCAGCAGAGGCCATAGTAGTCCCGGTGTACTGAGCGGGACGAAGGGCCGAATCTTCCGGTGCAAGGAGTCAGTCTGGGAGGCTCGATGGACACGGAGCAGCAGCAAGGCATGGGATACCAGCTGCACCTGTTTGGGGATGTAGAGGGTTCTGTGCGCCACGGCGCGGGGAGCGAAGGCGGAACCGGAGCTAGCGCGTTCGAGGAGCGGCAAGTGTCCACGGCGTCTGGCCAGCAACGAGCCTTGACGAGTGCCTTGATGGAGGAGGTATGTAAGCGAGGTAACCTGAACCGGGCCTATAAGAGGGTGAAGCGCAACCAGGGTGCGCCAGGCGCAGACGGGATGACCGTCGAGGGTCTGGGCGACTGGTTGAGCGAGCACAAGGAGGAGCTCGTAGCTTCGTTGCTCGACGGGACGTATCGACCACAGCCGGTGCGCAGGGTGGAGATACCGAAGCCTGGCGGAGGGATGCGAGCATTGAGCATTCCGACCGTGGTTGACCGGTTGGTGCAGCAGGCGCTACTCCAGGTGCTCGAACCGCTGTTGGATCCGACCTTTTCGGAGTCGAGCTACGGGTTCCGCCCGGGGCGGAGTGCCCATCAGGCGCTCCGCAAGGCGCAGGAGTATGTAGCTGACGGGCGTCTGATCGTGGTGGACATCGATCTGGACAAGTTCTTTGATCGGGTGAACCACGACGTGCTGATGTCCCGTCTGGCCCGCCGTGTTGCTGACAAGCGTCTGCTGCGCATAGTCCGGCGCTTCCTGGAAGCGGGGATTATGCGAGATGGGGTGTGTGTGAGGCGACACGAGGGGACGCCGCAGGGCGGGCCGCTCTCTCCGCTGCTTGCGAATCTCCTGCTGGATGATCTGGACAAGGAGCTGGAGCGGCGAGGCCACTCGTTTTGCCGTTACGCGGACGATTGCAACATATACGTTCGGTCGCAGGCGGCAGGTGAGCGAGTGATGGCTTCGATAACGCAGTTTCTGGAGAAGAGGCTGCGGTTGCGCGTGAACGGGGACAAGAGCGGGGTGGACGTGGTAGGGAGGAGGAAGTTCCTCGGCCACCGGGTTCTCCCTGGTGGGCGATTGGTGATAGCGCCCGAGAGTCTCAGACGCGTGAAGGATCGGATACGGCGCATTACACGGCGCAACCGAGGTGTAAGCCTCAGGAAGATGATCGGCGAGCTCAACGAGTTCTTGCGGGGGTGGGTGACCTACTTCCGGTATGCGGAGTGTCGGAAGCACCTATCCCGGTTGGATGAATGGACTCGCCGGAGGCTGCGCTGTGTGCGTCTCAAGCAGCGGAAGCGTGCCAAGCCGATTGCGGACTTCTTGCGACAGCAGGGCGTGCCCGAATGGCGCGCCTGGTTGCTCGCCCTGTCCGGCAAAGGCTGGTGGCGCCTGGCAGGGAGCCCGCAGGCAGCGCAAGCGATGTCGCTCGATTGGTTCCGGGAGCAGGGACTCGTGAGCCTCACCGAGAGGTATGTCGAGTTAACCCACTGGAAGAAACCGCCGGATACGATAAGTATGTCCGGTGGTGTGAGAGGACGGGGGCCGTGAGGCCCCCTCCTACTCGATTGTGGGCTGATCTAGGGTAGTGTGATCTTGTGCAGGGATAGCGTGATCCAAGGTGATGTTGCTTTTTCGGGTGCCAGCGGGTATAATGGCCAGCCGATGATCGATGTGTGGCGAGCCTGACCGGCATTCCGAACCCCGTATCTCGGAACGTTGCGGATCACGCCGTGACCTCCCCACTTCGTCAACGACGGAGGGTAGGCGAGTCTTGAGCGGAGAGCCCAGAAGCTCCCCCCTGGTGACGATAGGTCTTCCCATCCTCCTCGCGCTAGCGATCGGCGTGGTCTTCTGGCGAGTCATCGGCTATCCCTTTATCCAGGATGACTGGGGAGTTCTCAACTCGATAGCGGACGGCGGGCCGGCTGCGTTCCTCAGGGAGGGGCTCTCGCCCGCAGGTAAGCTTCTCTATCGCCCCGGGAGCACGCTCTACTTTCTGGCTGCCCACCAGCTCTTCGGGCTCAATCCGATCCCCTACCATCTGACTGCGCTCGTCCTCCACTTCATTACGTCACTCCTCATCGTCTTCATCATGCGGGCGGTCATCTTCGACTGGTTCCTTGCCTGGATGGTCGGATTTCTGTACGCCGCCTCCGTGCCGGTCCATCTCGATCCACTCCTCTGGTGCGTGGGTATCAACGATGTCGGAGGAACATTCTTCTTCTCACTCTCTCTGCTCTTGGTCATAAGAGGGCGGTTCAGGATATCAGCCGTGGCGTTCCTGGTTGCCATATCAATGAAGGAGTCGATCGTCGCTCTTCTCCCCGTGTACGTTGCATACGCGCTGCTGGTTGGCGACGGAGAAAAGACACTCTTTGGGCGCATGCGGAGTTCGCTCGCGAAGCTCTGGCCACAGGGTCTTGTCCTCGCCGCCTACATCATAGTGAAGACCCAAGCTCCATCGCCCTTGGCGCTGCCGGAGGCGCATCCGTACAAGGTTCGGCTGGTGGGAGTGCACGTGCTGAGGAACGTCTGTCGGTATTTCGTGTGGGGGCTAGATGCGATATCCCCGGTTAAGGGAGTCCGTATGGGAACCAGAGAAGGTTTGGTATGGCTGAGGACCAACCCGACCATCGCCGCACTCGCGGCTATTCTCGTGGTCGTCGTCCTGGGTCTGTTTGCGCTCCTCTGGGCCGCTCGCGCGAGGGGGAAGACGAGGGGTGAAGTCTTTAGGGGCGCGGCCCTGCCACTGTTCTGGGGAGTATGGCTGGCCTTCGGTATCGGGCCGTTCCTCTTTCTTCCCAACCATTCATATCGCTACTATCTCCTCTATGCGTTTACTCCCTTTCTCGTTCTGGTCGTCGGGTTTGTGGCGGGAGCGCTGCGGGGGTGGAGGCACAGCAAGCGTCTCGTTCCGGTCATCCTGACGGTCTTCGTGGGAGCACATCTCCTCTCATCGGCGCGGCTCTTCCAGACAATGGATAGGAAGGGGGTGGGCGGTATGTGGCTCAGCGGGACGAATGATCTGGTGAGAAAGGGAGCGACAGTGGAGATAGTGCGCGCCGGTCTCCGCGAGGCTCACCCTACCCTGCCTCGCGGCGCCGTTCTCATCTTCGGGGGAGTCGACGTCTGGGCATTCGATAAGGACTCCGGCCCCCGGCTCTGGTATGGGGATACGAGTCTGGGTGTGTACGAGGAGAAGTACCTGAGATTCGGCCGGGAGGGTGCGGTTATCGAGGGATCCCCCGGGACGCAAGCCGAGGCATATCAGGGAATTGGGGGTTCCGGTCGCCTGTTGCTCGATCCTGAGCGGACATTCATCTTTCGGCTGGAAAACCGCCGGCTCAGAGAATACCGATTGACAGATATGTATGGCGGTGCGGAGTAGGATTCACTCGGAGTGCGTCTCTTCTGCCTCGCCCCCGAACTGCTTCAGCCCGGTGACGAGCTTGGTGAGTCTGTCGTCGACGAGCCGGTTGATCGTCTTCTCAGGGTAGGTCCCATCCTCGCCCCGTTCCCCCGCCGGCATGCCGGTCAAGAGCTCAATCCCCTCGTCGATCGTCTTCACCGCATAGATGTGGAACTTCTTCTCTCTCACCGCCTCGATGACATCTCTGCGGAGCATCAGATCCTTCATGTTCTGATGCGGGATCATCACTCCCTGTGTGCTTGTCAGGCCTCTGGTTTTACAGACGTCGAAGAAACCTTCGATTTTGTGGTTGACGCTCCCGATGGGCTGGATCTCGCCCTTCTGGTTGACCGAGCCTGTGACGGCAATGTCCTGGCGGAGAGGTATGCCGGAGATGCTGGAGAGTAGTGCATACAGCTCGCTCGACGACGCGCTGTCACCATCGATGTCGCTATATGACTGTTCGAAACAGAGGCTCGCGCTGATCGCCAGCGGCTTGTCCTGAGCGTACTTGCCGCGTAAGTAGCCGCTCAGGATGAGCACGCCCTTATTGTGCGTTCTGCCCCCGAGTTCTGCCTCCCGCTCGATGTCGATGATCCCCGAGCGCCCCATGGCTATCTGCGCCGTGATCCGCGACGGTTTGCCGAATGCATGGTCGCCCATGAGGTAGACTGATAGACCATTCACCTGCCCCACGATGCGTCCTTCTGTGTCGATCATGATCGATCCCTCGTCGATCATCTCCTGGATCTTCTCTTCCACGAGATTGAGCCGCTTGATCCGTTCCTGGATCGCATGATCGACATGCTCGAACCGCACCACCGTGCTCTTCTGCTGTCTTGCCCAGTATGTGGCCTCACGCAGCACGTCCGCGATGTAGGTGAACCACGTCGAGAGCTTCGATTGCTTGCCCGCGAGGCGGCTGCCATATTCGACGACTGCTCCGACGCCGGTTTTGTCGAATGGGAGTAAGCCCTCGTCGTCACAGATCTTCTTGATGAACCGGGCGTACTGCATGATGGAATCCATCGTCTGCGGCATGACGGAGTCGAAGTCCGCTTTGATTTTGAATATCTTTCTGAAATCATGGTCGTTCTCGTACAGCAGCTGGTACAGTCCGGGATCCCCGATCATGATCACCTTCGTATCGCACTCGATTGCTTCCGGCTTGAGGGCCGATGTCGTGAACATGTAGAATGGATCATAGCTCTGGATCTCGACGGTGCGATTGCGCAGCGCTCGCTTCAGAGCTACCCAAACGCCTGGCTCTGTGAGGGCGTCGAGCGCATTGACGATCAGAAACCCTCCGTTTGCCCGGACAAAGGAGCCGGCTCTGATCCGCGTGAAGTCCGTTCGCCACTGGCCGGAGCGATCCGTGACCCGTTCGATCGTCCCGAAGAGATTCTTGTACGAGGGTGAATTCTCGAAAACGATCGGGGGGCCGGATGTCCGCGAGTTGTCTATGATGAGATTGACCCGATACTCGAGAAAAGGATCGGCCTCCGGAGGAAGAGGTTCAGCTTCGGCGGTGGGCTCTGCACCGGTGCTGAAACGCTCCAGGTTGTCGAGGACACTCTGTTTCACTTCGTCCAGATGGGCGAAGACCTCTTTGCTCGGCACCTTCTCTTTGATCTCTTCCAGGAGATGGTCGATGAGCGGGGCCACCGTTTCATGAGTGAGGGATTCGAGGGCGGATCGCGCCTCTCGCTCAAGCGCGGTCGTCTGTTTATAGGTCTGGGCGAGTTCCTCTGCGAGCTCACGGTAGCGCTCCTTGAGCGCATCGAACCGGTCTCTGGGGAACTTGCCCTGCTCGACGAGCGCTTCGAGCTGAGCCGGGTCGACTGGCTCTCCATCTACAACTGGGACCAGGTCAGGACGCGTGAATGTGCCGACCTGGACCTGGACGAGCGTGAACCCATCTGCTTTCACTTTCTTATCGAACTCCTCGATCAGCTCGCGCTGCTTCTTCTGGAATCGTTCGGCGACCGCCTTTCGCCGCTCCTGGAACTCCTCGCTCTCGAGCAGGGCACGCAGATGCTCGGGGATCCGGTCCAGCAGATCGTCCATCGCCTTGACCAGTACGGTGCCTTTCCCCGCAGGGAGGCTAATGACCTTAGGCATGTCTGGGTATCGGAAATTGTGTACATAGCACTTGTCGTCAGGGGTGGGCCGGTCCTTCTCGATGCCATCGAGGAGCAACTTGATTGTCGTATTCCTCCCTGTCCCCACTAGACCGGTAATGAAGATGTTGTACCCCACGCTCTCGATGTTGAGTCCCAGCTCGATCGCCCTTACTGCCCGGTCCTGCCCGATAATCTCATAGCTGGCACTGAGATCATCCGTGGTTTCGAACGGGAAGTGCTCATCCGGACAGATCCAGCAGAGGTTCTCGACCGGTACCTCGAACCGTGTGAGATCGACAGACATTGTCCACTTCCTCCTTGTCTCCCTCGCCCATGACCTGGCACCCGATATCGAGCTGCTCTATAGGTTAGGTGTCGGGGTGTGACTGAGTCGACTAGAGTTCATGTACGATGTCGGAGAGCGGCCGCCGTGGCGTGGGGAGCGGATCCTCGCCCGGGTACCCGATGGGGATAATAGCCACCGGGACGAGCCCCGGCGGATTCCCGATCACCTCCGCTACCCGGTCATCGTCGAATGCACCGATCCACGTTGTAGCCAGACCCTCGGCCGCTATCGCGAGCATGGCGAAGGTGGCGGCGATGCTCGCATCCTGGATGGCGTACAGCCGTTCTCCGCGGGCGCCATACTTCACCGTGGAACGGCGGGCGTTCGTGCAGAAGACGAGCGCCAGCTGGGCCCGGGCTATGAATGCCTGTCCGTATGCAGCCTTGGCCAGGCTGGCGAGCATAGTCTTGTCCCTCAGGACGAATATCTCGTACGCTTGCAGGTCGCCGGCCGAGGGCGCAGCATTGGCCGCCTCGAGGATCCGCTCTATTCGCTGCTCCTCGATGGGCCTGGCCGTGAAGACGCGCACCGAATGGCGATCCTTGACGACATCGTAGAACTCCATAGGCGTTTTCCTTCTCCTTTGTTCCGTGGGTGTTTTTTCGCCAACGAAAGGAGCATACTCCGAAACGGCCAGGAAATCAAGGGGGTCGTGCGGGAACCTGTTTCGCCTTGACGTGCTATGGTATCGATTCTACAATCGCAGTGCGGCATGGTACAACTATGCACGAGCGGAGAAGGTTCCGAGGATAATGGAGTGGCGATCTGAGGGCACAGGGGGAGGGGTCTCGACAGGGAGGCACGATGCCGGGAAGACGAGGGGCGTGGAGCGCTGGAGGGAATCAGGAGGAGAGAGAGGCATGGATCGGGTGCACGGGGTCATCATAGCTCTTTCGCTGCTTGCCGTGCTGATGGCGCTTGCCGGGTGCGGCACGCGGGGCTGGCTCCCCGTCGCCGAGATCTCTGCGATGGCCTCCGACTCGCCCCGCTATCCAGATGCGGGGGCGGTGGTCATTCTGGATGAGGGGAAGCTACGGGTCCTGGAGCGTGGAGGGGAGTCACGCTTTGAGCACCATCGAATCATCGAGGTGAACGATGCTCGGGGGCGTGGGTACGCAGAGGTGACGATTCCCTACGGAGGGAGCTCGCGCGTGACAGATATCAGAGGGCGGTCCATCTCACCGGATGGTTCGATCTCCCTTCTCGATCCAGTAGATATCTATGATATTACGCTCTTTCCCGATTACATCTTCTTCTCCGATGCACGCGCCAGGAGATTCATGATCCCCGGTGTAGAGGTGGGGTCGGTCATAGAGTACGAGTATGCGATCGAGCGCCGAAGTCCTTTCCCCTTCGACTGGTGGATTCAGGGATGGGCTCCGGTTGCGAGATCGACCTTCCAGCTCACTGTTCCGCTCGGGTGGCTATATGACTATCGCCTGTACAATCTCGATATCTCCCCCGTCAGAGAGGTAGGAGAGGGACGTAACGTCGAGAGCTTTCGTTGGGAGATCGAACAGGTCCCGGCCATCGAGCCAGAACCGCTCATGCCTCCGATGAGCGAGGTGGCTGCTCACATCTCCTTCTCTATCGCGGACATGCTGGGGTACGAGATCACTAAGTCCTGGGACAATCTTGCCAGGTGGGTCAACGATCTGGCAGAGGACCGTATGGGACCCGATGCGGCCGTAGAGGCCCTTGCCCTCGATCTCGTAGCTGACGCAGAGGAAGAGGAGGAAAGGGTCCGCCTCTTGTACGAATGGGTGCGCGACAATATCGAATATGTCGCCGTGGAGATCGGCATCGGCGGGGTGCAGCCCCATCCCGCACCATCCGTGCTCCAGCAGCGGTACGGCGATTGCAAGGACATGGCGGTTCTGCTGATCGCGATGCTGAGAGCTACCGGGATCGAGGGATCGCTCGTCCTGGTGAGGACAACCGACATCGGGAGGTTCGACGAGACGCTGCCTTCGCTCCAGTTCAACCATGCCATCGTCCTCGCCTCCCTGCCGTCAGGCGAGGTCTGGCTTGATCCTACATGCACGGCCTGTCCGTATGGCGAGCTTCCCTATGTCGACCTTGGAGCGGGAGCCCTCGTCGTACAGGGGGAGCGCGGCGCGGTGCGCCAGATAGGAGGGGCGGTGTGCCGGGCCAACCAGACGAGGACAGAGCTCGAGGCTCTCCTGGATCCCAGCGGGAGGCTCGTCTGCGAGGGAACGGTCCGGATGTCGGGGCAGCCGGCGATCGAGGCGCGGTTCGATCTCGGTCGGCTGTCGCCCGGTGAGAGATACCGATGGCTGGAACGCTATCTCGCGTACCGCTGTCCCGGGGTCATAGTCGAGGAGGCGGAGATAGGATCGCTGGAGAGCAGCGCCGAGCCCCTCACACTATCGTTCCGGTTCAGCATTCCGTCCTATGCGCAGAAGAGCGAAGGGTCGGTCTTCTTTCTCCCCGATGTCCTCAGTCAGCCCGTGGTGACCTATCCCGTGGCTACCGAAGAGCGGCGCTATCCGGTTCGTCTCAGATACCCCGAGACGTTGAGCGATCGCGTGGTCCTCAAGCTGCCGCCCGGGTTTGAGATTGAGACGAGTCCCGAGGTTGTGACCTATCATGAACCGTTCGGCGAATTCACGTGCGGGGTAACGATACGGGATGTTGAAGCAGTGTTCACGAGGAGGATCGCGTTTCTGAGCGAACGGATATCGCGGGAGGATCATGCGCGGCTGCGCACCTGGCTGGAGGAGTTTGCCCGCGCGAATCGCCGTATCATCTCGGGGCGTCTGGCGTATCAGAGGCGTGGCTCATGAACCGGGGGCAGCCGCGTCTGATGTGAGTCGTTTCCGGTAACCGGACGGTCTTTTGAGATCTGCCGTTCGAATGCTCTAGGGGAGGAATCGAATGATGCTTCGAGGACTGTGTGTTGTGGAGCGGAGGGCGAGCCTCGTCTCCTTCGCGATCGTGCTGGCGGCGGCACTAGTGACACTGGTGGGATGTGGGAAGGGGGGGGTCCGGGTGTCGCACGAGTTGTACGATCAAGTGCTCAAGCGACATGTTGAGGATGGGCTCGTCGACTACAAGGCGCTCGCGGACGACGAAACGCTGACTGAATATCTCGATGACGTCGCCAACGCTGATCTCTCGTTCTATACCACCCGTGAGGAGAGCATGGCCTTCTGGATCAATGCCTACAATGCGACTGTGCTACATGCCGTGGCGGTCCGGTACCCCGTGAGGAGTATCGCCATGTCTGCAGGATTCTTCGACGGCGTCGAGCATCAGGTGGCGGGCCGGGCGATGACACTCAATGATATGGGCAACGAGATGTGGGTACGATTCCGTGATCCGCGCGTCCACTTCGTGCTCTCTCTGGCAGCAGTCGGCGGCCCCACTCTTGCCCGGGATGCCTTCTTAGCAGACGGTCTCGACGCACGCCTGGAGGAGGCCGCGAGAAGGAGCATAATCGACGATGGAATGGCCATCCTTGATAGGGAAGAGGCCAGGCTCGACCTGTCGGCGATCTTCAGCTGGTTTGGCGAGGAGTTCTCCCAGGTCGCCGGATCGGTCGACTCCTTTGTCTCCCCCTACCTCTCGGTCGAGGATCAGGCCTTCGTCAGCGAGCACGATGTGACGGTCAGCTATATGCTCTACGACTGGGCTCTGAACGTCCGCCCCGAAGAGGAGTAGTCCACACCCTGCCGGATATGCCGGGATGCTGCTGTTAGCCTCCCGCCTGCTTCATATGCACCACACGCTGGGGGAAGGGTATCTCGATGCCGGCCTCGTCGAGGGCCTTCTTGATCGCCACGTGGAGGTCGAAGTAAATGTCCCAGTACTGAGCAAGCGGGACCCAGGGCCGCACGACGAGGTTGATGCTCGAATCACCATATTCAGAGACGCCGACGAACGGCGCGGGATCTTCGAGTATGCGTTCATCCCGCTTCATCACATCTCTGATCGTCTTGAGAGCAGTCGGTATGTCGGCGTCGTAGCTGATTCCTACCCTGAGCTCCATGCGCCGCGTCTCGTACGCGGCGAAATTCGTGATGGTGTCTCCCCATACCTTCGAGTTCGGGATAATAATCTCCTTGTTGTCCGGGGTCCGGAGCACGGTAGTGAGGATGTTGATCTCCTTGACTATGCCCATCGTTCCGCCCGCCTCGACGAAATTGTCGATCCGGAACGGCTGATAGAAGACGAGGAGCAGTCCGGATGCGAAATTGGAGAGGGAGTCCCTGAACGCGAAGCCGATGACGAATCCTGCCACCCCGACGCCCGCGATCAGGGCTCCTACGTCGATCCCCAGTTTGCCCAGGGCGATGATGAGAGTGAAGATCATGATGACGCCGCGCGCTGCGTCCATGAGGAACTTGATGAGGATCTTGTTGTCGCGGATCTTCGTTCTATCGAGGGCTCTTCCTACTAATCGCCCGGCAACGCGCGACAGGACATAGCCAACCAACAGGATAATGAGTGCAAAGACTATCTTCCCCGCGGCGTCGATAAGACGGAGCTTGAGGAAGTCGAAGACGGTGCTGGCTGTGAAATCCATTGTCGATGTACCTCCTTCTCTCGTGTCTGACTGTGCTGGGTCGCAGGGCTGACTGAACAGATGAATGGTGGTGGGCTAGAATGTGGGGTGAGGTGTTCTCACATGATGACCTCCTTGTAGCCGATGTCAGGTATAGAGATTTCCGGATAGAGTGCAATCGGATGGCGATGCTCGATCGGTCGATTGCGCGGATGGACACGCTCAGTATATCGAGGGTGGGAGGGAGTGTCAAAATGAAATCTCCGGGAGCAGAATGGGGAATTCCGATGTTATGGTATAGCAAGAGTAGCCTTCCTGAATCCGGGACTTAGTGAAATTCTATCATCGAGCCCATGAAGCCCGAATATGCGGGTAGCATGGTGCAGGTTGAGCTCGGCACGATTGGGTGGTGGGGAGGGGCAGTGGCCCTAACACGCGGGATAGCCGAGCTCGCTGAAGGAAGGGCCATCTCGGGGACAGCCGCTGCGGATCTGCTAGGGCACCTCATTAGATAACGACAAGACCTTCGGAGAGAATGGGGCCGTAACCCTAACTTATCTGCGGTCTGCGCCCCGGGATGGCCTGAAACCCAGGTTTCCGCCGGTCCCGCCGCAGGATCGGGGGATGAAGAAGCATTGCGGGGTCCGGTAGGTGCCGGACCCCGTTCGATTCTCCTGCGGGGGCGAGATTATCGCCGATGGCGGGTGAGGTGGGACAGGCAGGCTCGAAGGTGGCTAGCGTGGCGCGTGGAGGGCTACCATTTTCTTTGTAAGCGACTCCCCTCCAACGCTCAGGGTATAGAAATAGATGCCGCTGGCCACGCGCCGCCCGGCCGTATCGGTTCCATCCCAGGTGAAATCATATCTGCCGGGCGGCAGCTCCTGGTCGACTGCGGTTCTCACGAGCTGGCCCAGAAGATTATGGATCTTGAGGGTCACCCTGGAGACGGCCTCTCCTGTCGAGGATCCCGGGGCGGCGCGATCTCCGGCCGGCACGGTGTAGGCGATGGTCGTGGATCGGCTGCACGGATTCGGGTAGTTTTGCCCCAGGGTTAGCCGGGGAGCGCGTTCGAAAGAGCCCGGGTCATCCTTACTGATCTTCACCAGACCGAACCATCCCAGGATGCGGGCGAGAAGCTCGTGGCGTTTGGTATGTCCTGGGGCGTCGTCATTTATTCCCTCGAACCCGAAGGAGAAGTAGACAAGCTTGCAGGTCGCCTCGTAGCGAAGCCCGCCCAGGCTGTCAGGCTCGTCCTCGTCATACAGCAGAATGGGATACGCGCCCGGCATTGCTTCTATAACATCTGGCGAATCCTGATTGCCGGCCCCTCCCGAACCTACGATGACGAGCGATACGCTATCCCCTATGGGATCGTCCGCCACTCCCACAAGTCCCCCATCGTTGGCGTCGTCGAGAAGATACGCGGCGTACAGGTAATCGGTGAGGAATTCGGGGCCGCCGCCCAGCTCGGAGAGATCGTGTGCGATGTTCTGGCCGGTGAGGAAGAGGTTGCCTCCGGCGTCGAGGTAGGCCGCGATGTCAGTCTGATCGTCAGGTGTGAGGATCTGTGAGTCGGCGTCCCCTGTATACCAGATAGCGGCCTGGTAGTGTGAAAGCTCAGTGCCGACCCTTCCGTTCTCGTCGGTGCTCCATACCTCTGGTGTGATCCCGAGCTCGTCGAGTGCCGTGGTGTAGTAGTACCAGTGCTGTTGGCTCTCGCCATCGTCGTCGTCGACGACAAGCACGGTGCCGCGTCCGACAGGGAGTTCGATCTGCTGGGTGTACTCCCAGCCGTCGGCGCTGATCAGAAGCTCGAACGGAATACGGAGGAACGGGAGAGTGCTCTGCGAGACGACGAACTCGAACGGATCGCCTGCATTGTCTCCTACGCCTTGGTACGGAATGAACCCGTAGTCCGAGGTCCCGTCTGTGATGGTGACGAGGGGAGAGGTCGAGGAGAGTGTAGCGCTTATACCGGCAACGAACTGGTAGTTGTTGACGAGTGTAATCGTGAGAGAGATCGGTTCGTCGAAATCGATCCGCCCGTCGCCATTGCCGGCTCCGTCGTCCACTTCGTAGGAGTGGATCCTGATTACGCTGTCCACAGCACGTCCGGCGTTGATGCGTCCCGCCCCGAGCAGTCCGGCGTAGCCCGGGTTGAGCGAGTCAATGTCATCTGCAGTAGTTATGATCCGGTCGGCCACTTGTTCGGGGCTCAGCGAAGGGGAAAGGGCGCCGGTGAGCCCTGCAAGGCCTGCGACGAGAGGGCAGGCCATCGATGTCCCCTGCATCATGCCATAGCTGCCGTTCGCCTCGGTGCTCAAGATCTTGACGCCGGGCGATGAGACGTCGATCCAGCTGCCGTAGTTCGAGAAGTCTGTCTTGAGGTCGAGTGTGTCCGTGGCAGCGACGGCGACTACGCTGTCGAGGGCAGCCGGGTAGTGCGGATTGGCGGCGTTGTCGTTGCCTGCTGCGGCGACACAGACGATACCGTTCTGCGTCGCATAGGTCACTGCGTCCTGCTCTGCCTGACTCCATCCGGTACCGCCATAGCTCATGCTTATGACGTCCGCCCCCATCTCGGCGGCATAATAGATGCCGGCGATGCTATGCGTAATCAGGCCGAGGCCGCCTATAGAGAGGTATCCTGCCCTGATGACCATGAGCCTGCAGCGCCAGCCGATGCCTGCTACGCCGATCTCGTTGTCGGTGGCTGCGCTCGCGATGCCGGCACAGTGGGTTCCGTGTCCGGAGAAGTCTGATGGATCGTTGTCGGGTGGACCGGGATCTTCGCCGGGCCATACCTGAGAGGAGTCGATGTCGACGAAATCCCATCCCCTGATATCGTCGATAAAGAAGTTGCTGTCGTCGTCGATGCCGTTGAAGTCCTCGGGGTCGACGATGCCGTTGTGGTTCAGATCCTCGCCCGGGTTGATCCAGATGTCCGCCGCGAGATCGAGGTGATCATAGGCGACGCCCGAGTCGATGATGGCGATGATGGCCGTGGTGTCGCCCCGGGCGATATCCCATGCCCCGCGTGCATCGATCTTCCAGAGGTGCCACTGAGCTGGCAGACGCGGGTCGTTGGGGACGTAGAAGGCCTGACGGAGAGGGAGTGGTTCAGCGTATTCGATCTCGGGAAGGCGGCTGTACTCACGGACCATCTCGGCTATGGGGGCTGTCATCGGAGCCTGGAGGACGTAGATGCGCGACAGATCGACCTGCGACTGATCCTCCGGAGGGAGGCTGCCGGGAAAGAGTCTAGAGAGTGTGCTCACCCCGTAGGTGCGGTTGAGCTGATCGAGGCGGGCGATGCCAGTGGCGAAGGGCGGCGAGAGTCGATCGTCCGCTTCGCTGCTCTCACTTGGTATGGAGCCCCCCGCAAATTTGACGATGAGGCGGCCCGGCACATGATCGCCGGGCCCGGCTGAGGGCGCTGCACCCGCGGCCAACGGGAGAGAGAGGAGCGACACCAAGAGCGTGGATGCGACGAGGATCAGGAGGGGAACGCACGATGCGGAATCGCGCGCATGGATGTACTGCGATCGGATGACAAACCTATGGCTCACGGCACACCACTCTCCCTTGCCCCTCGAGGCCGGTCCCACACCGGCATTATGGAATACGGGATCCGGATCGACGGCGCGCCGACGCAAAGTCGATCTCATGTCGTGGCGAGGCCTTCGTATGTCGACTCGACTTCCGCCTCGTATAATGCGATGCCGACTCCTACCGGACGAGCACTACCTTCTCTGAGTCGACGCCGCGGTCGGTCACGAGATGGACCAGGTAGATGCCGTTGGCGACAGATCTGCCTGAATGGTCTCTTCCATCCCATATGACGTAGTGACGCCCTGGGGCCATCTCCTGGTCAACGAGGGTCGCCACTGCCTGGCCGGCGACGTTATAGACCCGGAGGCTCACGTGCCGGGAGACGGCGTCAGGCGGCAGGACATATCCGATCTTCGTCGATCCTACAAACGGATTGGGGCTTGCAGGGAGAAGACGCAGGCCCTGCGAGAGATCGAGTGGAACGTCCGGACCTGTATCCACCGATACCGGAGGCCCTGCAGCAGTGACGATGATATCGTCGCAGTACGTTGTGTCGGTGCCCGCGAAATTGAAGACATAGACGCCGAAGTGGCCGGCCGGCAGGGTGCCTTCGATGAACGGGGAGTCCGGCAATTCGATGTCGTCGTAGTAGGCCCAGATCGTGTCGGCATTGAACGCCAGCTCGAACTTGTGCCACCCGTCCTCGGTCGGCGCGCCGCCCGGTATCTCGCCTCCAACCCAGTCGCGGATGACGATGGGGAACATGCTCCCATCGTACAGCCGGAGGCGGAGCCGACGGTCGCTATCGAAATCGCTCACCATGCTGTAATATAGCTCGGTTCCTGCTTCGGTCGTGTCGAATCGGGCGAGGATCCCGTTGTACGAACCTGTGCTAATTGTGGTGTCGACCCGGGTGTAGATCTGCGCCTCGATGCTGTAGTCGGCGAGCGTGTCTTCGCCAGAGTAGGTGAGGCCGACAGGCGCGGCGATCTCGTTGATGATGAATCCGACCCATCCGTCGCCACTCGGGTTACCGGCCATGAAGGTAACATCCATGTTGTCTCCCTCAAATGCCGCAACCCAGGTGATATCGAACCCACCATCGGTGAAATACTCAGCGTACAGCGTATCGACCTGCGCTGTGGCCGGCCCACCCAGGGCGGCGCCCACAGCAACCGCAACCAATACCACCCATACATAACTACGCATCTCTACCTCCTTCCGGGGACGTTGGTAGGTTCAGAAGGTTACGAACCAGGGACGTATCTAGATCTTGAAGGTTATTGCCGTCTATCTGCCACACTAGTGCCATCGAGTATACGTATGGTGGCACAGCCTGTCAAAAGAAATCTCTATCTCGACCTTCTATCGAGGTTCTTGCGTTATAGGACGTTGATACCCTTGCTCAGACCGCAGGCCAGCTGCACAGAAAAGGCGAGATTTGGATTGGGTATCCGGCGTCTTGGGCAGCAGGTAGGATGCAGCGCGAGGGAGGGTGTGTGAGAGAAACTCAGATGTCTAAGAGTTGAGGTGCGTTGCAGATAACCTTCTGAACCTACCAACGTCCCCGTTAGACGAGGTCGCCGGCGAACATGCTGGAGTTCTTGACGAGTACGACAGTGGGGAGGCCCTCCATCATCTTGGCGAGCCGTCCGGCGTATTCGGCTTCCTCCCCGGGGTCTGGCTGTGCCAGACCGAGAAAGACTACCTCCGCATCGCGTGATTCTTCATGGATGGTGTCGATGACCGGGCGGTCGTCTGATCTGAGTCGTACCTTCTGTTCGGCCTTGATGCGGACTTGGGGGATCATGACGGCGAGACGCCGTTCGGTCTCGGCCTGCACTAGCTCATTCGAGGCGATGCTCTTGATGGTGATCTTGGCGTTGCTCCACTCGTGATTGAGGGAGAGGAGGTGGGCGAGAAGGAGCATCAGATCTCCGTTTTGCTGCAGGCCGCCCCACCAGATGTCGATGTGCTTTGTGCGCGCGAGCATGTTTCTGGGATTGTGTCTCAGGAGGATCATCGATTTGTGGAGTCTCGACACCTGGCGCATGATCCGGAAGTATGATGCCATTCGCTCGTGATCCCGGCTCCAGCCGAACATCAGCGTATTCGATGCCACTCCGGCAATCCCATTCGCCTGGGAGACGCTTACGACTCCGTCCTCGAAATCGTGGACGACATGAACCTCGCCAAAGGCCAGGTACCCTCTGACATCCAGGAACTGGTTCATCTGTTCCCGGCGTTCGTCGATAGCAATGTCGCCCTCCACCAAGTCGCCCTCTATGAGATCGCAGACCGTGACGATTCCCCTATTCTGGCTGAACCAGGAGGCAAATCTCACGAGTTCCGGTCGTCTCTCGACCTCGCCGGCGAAAACGAGGATGTTGGGGCGCCAGTTACGGGGATCCTCAGGCGTGCCCTTGAGTCTGATCAATGCATATCTCAGTCCCGCCATCCATAGCCCGCGCCGCAGATCCCCCCACGTTGCCTTGACTGCACGCCGCCGCAGGGCCAGCCAGAGACTGAGCTCTATCACGATCGCCGCCACACATGCCAGGGGATGCATCAGCCACATTGCGGCGAGACAGCCGAATGCCCCGGCGAACGAGACCCACCAGGGGATGTTGAACGTGGGCCGGTACGACGGATCCCCCACCAGTTTCTCCAGTCCTGCCACGAGATTGATCATCCCGTAGGTGGTGAGGAAGAACATAGTCAGGACCCGGGCGACCGCGTTGAGGTTTCCCAGTCCGACGGCCGCCATGGCGATGGCACCTGAGAAGAGGATGGCGGCGAGCGGCCCGGCGCCCCTGGCGGACGCCCTCCCGAGGAATCGAGGGGCAACGCGATCCATGGCCAGGGCCTGGAGAGTTCTCGGCGCCCCGAGGATGCTCCCCACTGCCGAGGAAAGGATCGCACCCCACAGTCCGGGGAAGATGAGCGCCGGCCAGATGGCGATCTTGGTCCATACGAGGCTATCGCGAATCAGTGATTCGCGGTCAGCATTGAATGCGAGCACTATGGGCACGAGCAGGTAGACGGCGAAGCCAACGAGTACAGCGGCGATGATCCCCCTGGCGATCGACTTCTGCGGGTCTCTCAAATCGCCAGAGAGACTCACTCCGGCCATGATACCGGTGACTGCCGGGAAGAAGACGGCGAACACCGCCCAGAAGCCGAGCGGGCCGCCCACGTCGAGAAAGGAACCCGGGACATGGCCGCCCGAGCTCCCTCCGACGAAGAAGACGGCGAGGGAGAGGCCTATCGCTGCCATGACCGGCAGCTGCGACCTGAGGGCAATCGATGCCCCCCTGGTAGAGAGGAGGGTGACCGCAAAGATGACGACGAGCGTTGTCGGCTGGAGCGGGACCTCCGGCCAGACGATGCGGAGCGATTCGGCGAGACCAAAGCTATACAGTGTTACGGATAAGGCCTGAGAGAGATAGAGTGGGAGTCCGATGGCTGCGCCGATCTCGAGCCCCAGACTCCGGGAGATGAGATAGTATGCACCACCGACGCCCACGTCCATGTTGGAGGCTACGGCCGAGACGGACAGGGCAGTGATGAGCGTGATCAGGTTGGCGATTACGACGATGACCAGGGCGCCAACGAGGCCCACATTTCCCACGACCCAGCCGAATCGGAGATACATGATGACGCCGAGTATAGTGAGGATCGAGGGCGTGAACACCCCGATAAACGCCCCCAGCTTGTGCCGTTCTCTCTGGGGCAGGGGATCTCGTCTACCGATTCTGAGGCTGATCATGGTTCCCTCTCGTTGGCGTGATTCCCCGGATGAGTCGAGCCAGTCTACCCCAAAAGCGGTATCGTGCCAACCCCAAAAAGGCGTCCTCCGTTCGGGAATTACCGCCGATCACAGGCGGGGGGGGGAGGGGGGGCTGGCAGGGACCCTCTGGGCAGGTGCCGGCGCAGGGATGCCAGCTCGTTGAGAAGCGCCCCGTGGGCTATGGGCCAGGACCGGGGAACGGAGCACGGGATGCTATCCTCAAATTCTGCTTGATTTCGAAAGATGGGTGTGATAGCTTCGTTAGCGACGTCAGCACCGAAAGGGATCGGTTGGACGGTCGTGTATCACAAGGCAAGAAGGGAAGGCACGTGAAGATCCTCGTCATCGGTGGAGGGGGGCGGGAGCACGCACTCGCCTGGAAGATCAGGCAGAGCCCCAAGGCGGAGAAGATCTTCTGCGCTCCGGGCAACGCCGGTATGGCCCGCATCGGCGAGTGCATAGATATCCCGGCCGGCGCGATCGATGATCTCTGTAACTTCGCGGTAGCCAATGCGATCGATCTCACCGTCGTAGGGCCCGAGGCTCCGCTCGTCGACGGGATCGTTGATCGGTTCGAGAGGAACGGGCTGATGACGTTCGGGCCTACGGAGGCCGCCGCCCACATCGAAGGAAGCAAGGCCTTCGCCAAGGAGTTCATGGTCGCCCATGACATCCCGACTGGCGCGTACGCCGTCTTCACATCGCGCGATGAAGCGCTGACCTATCTCAAGGAGTGCTCATATCCGGTCGTCGTAAAGGCAGATGGCCTTGCCGCTGGGAAAGGGAGCATTATCGTCCAGAGCTACGACTCGGCGCGCGACGCGGTCGACAGGATGATGACCCATCTTGCGTTCGGTGAGGCAGGGGCGAAGGTGGTTGTCGAGGAGTATCTCACGGGTGAGGAGGCCTCAGTTCTCTTTCTCACCGATGGAGAGACCCTCGTCCCGCTCATGCCATCCCAGGATCACAAGCGGATCCTCGACGGTGACCGCGGCCCCAATACGGGCGGGATGGGCGCATATGCTCCAGCACCTGTCATTACTCCCGAGCTGCTGCAGACGATCGAGAGAGATGTTGCAGCGCCGGTTGTCAACGCCCTCAGAGATGCCGGTGCCCCATACAAGGGAGCTCTGTACGCAGGCGTAATCGTCTCGGAAGGGCAGGTGAAGGTGCTCGAATTCAACTGCCGGTTTGGCGATCCCGAGACCCAGCCTATCGTTCCGCTGCTCGAGACCGACCTCGTTGAGGTGATGGTGGCGGCCTGCGAGGGACGTCTCGCCGACATCACGCTTGAGTGGTCTGAGGGAGCTGCCGCGTGTGTGGTGCTTGCCTCGGGCGGGTACCCGGGGCCGAGCGGCACCGGCTTCGAGATATCTGGCATTGAGGATGCCGAAAGCATCTCGGGGGTCTACGTCTTCCATGCCGCGACGTCGCACGTCGAGGGGAAATCAGTGTCGGCCGGGGGGAGGGTGCTCGGCGTGACCGGCGTGGGCAGCGATCTCAGGGATGCGATAGACCGTGCATACCAGGGCGTGGCGAAAGTCTCGTTCGAGGGGATGCACTATCGAAAGGATATCGGCGCGAGAGGGCTTTCTGCAATCGAAGGTGAGTAATGGAGAAGCCGATCGTCGGCATCGTGATGGGCAGCCAGAGCGACGCCGAGGTGATGAATGGGGCGGCCGAGATCTTACAAGAGCTCGGCATTTCCCACGAGGTTCTCGTATCGTCCGCCCATCGCAATCCGGTGCGCACGCGTGAATGGGCGAGGACTGCCTCGGATCGTGGGCTGCGCATCATCATCGCTGGAGCAGGCGGCGCGGCGCATCTTGCCGGCGCGATCGCCAGCGAGACGATGCTCCCGGTAGTCGGAGTGCCGCTTGCATCGACGCCTCTTGCCGGATTCGATGCTCTGCTCTCTACCGTCCAGATGCCCTCCGGAGTTCCCGTCGCGACGGTGGGCGTAGGGCGGAGCGGTGCGAAGAACGCTGCCTTGCTTGCGGCTCGTATTCTGGCGCTGGCCGATCCGGATATCGCGCTCCGTCTCAATGCCTATCGTGAACGTTTGGGATCGCGATGAAGCGGAATCGTTCGTAACGCACGCGCATACGTCGAATATGGTGCCCAGACGATCTGAATGGTGTCCAGGGTGATGTGCAGGACGAAAACGGTCAAGTTGCATCAAGGCAGATCGCTTGGGAAGACGCTTGCACGGGCGACCGAGATCCTCGAGAGCGGAGGTGTCGTCGCATTCCCCACGGACACTGTGTATGGGCTCGGTGCCCTGGCCACGGAGACCCGGGCGATCGAGCGCATCTACCGGATCAAGGGGAGAGATCGTTCAAAGCCGCTCGTTCTCTTTCTTGCGGACAGTGAGTCATTGGCTCGGTGGACCGACGGTGTCTCCGACGACGTCGTAAGACTCGTGGAGGAGCACTGGCCGGGACCTCTCACACTCATACTCCGCGCATCTTCTGAGGTTCCCGAGGCGATTATCTCCTCCGCCGGGAACATCGGGATCCGCGTACCTGGCCACCAGCCCCTACGTGCTCTCCTCTCAGGGCTCAGCTCACCCCTTGCGACGACGAGTGCCAATCTCTCTGGAAAACCGGCAAGCCGTAGTGCGAAGGAAGTGGGTTCTGTCCTTGGCCGCGAGGTAGATCTTATCCTCGATGGCGGATCTGCGGGACGGACGGTGGAGTCGACGGTTGTGGATCTGTCCAGGAGCCCTGCGCATCTGGTTCGGCGGGGGGCGGTGCCTCTCGAGGATGTGGAGCGGTCGCTCGGTGCCGAGTGCAACGTCGAGGACCGACTGACGGTCCTGTTCGTGTGCACGGGGAACCTCTGTCGCAGCCCTATGGCCGAGGGCCTGTTCAGGGCTCGTCTCGATAGAGTGCTCGCCCGGCAGGTTGTGGTGGCGTCTGCCGGGGCCGCGGCCATCGCAGGGGAACCGCCGACGGAGAATGCAATCATGGTCGTCTCGGAGCGGGGTGTCGATATAAGGAGTCATTCCTCGAGGCCCCTCAACGCGCGTCTGGTCCGGGAGGCTGACATCATACTCTGTATGGAGCCATATCATCGCGAGCGGGTGCTCGAGCTTGAGCCCGGCGGCGAATCGAAGGTGTATCTGCTCAAGCAACTTGCCGGCGGGAAAGGGTCGGTTGAAGATCCGATAGGTGGCGATCTCGATGTTTACCGCTCGACTTGCGACGAGATCGAAAACACACTCGACGCAGTAGTTGGCAAAGTCACGCGCCTTGTCCGGCGCGAGGAGGGGAAATAGAGGGGGCAGCGATGTCGCCGTTGTCGAGAGGGACGGTTCAGGTCTATACCGGGAAAGGCAAGGGGAAGACGACTGCCGCCCTCGGCGCCGCGGTGCGAGCTCTCGGTCACGGGTTCACCGTCTGCATGATCCAGTTCATGAAGGGGGATCCCAACTACGGGGAGCTCCTGCTTGCAGAGAAGATCCCGGGATTTACCATCGTCCAGTCCGGGCTCCCGACGTTCGTCGCCAAGGGGAATCCGGGCAAGGAGGATCTCCGCTTGGCCAGAGAAGGAATGAAGCTGGCACGTGACGCCGTCACCGGCGGGGAGTACGACATAGTGATACTCGACGAGATCAACGTCGCTATCGACTATGGATTGGTGTCGGTCAAGGACGTGGTGGACCTGATCGATGTGAAGCCACTGCGTGTAGAAATGATACTAACCGGCCGATACGCCCCCAGCGAGATTATTGAGCGGGCTGATCTGGTGAGCGAAGTGAGAGAGGTGAAGCATCACTATCACTCAGGGCTCGAGGCACGAGAAGGAGTCGAGTATTGAAGGATCTTGTCGATCGACTTCTTGCCGGTGACGCCATCGCCGCCGCCCGGGTGATGTCTATAGTCGAGAACGGGAGACCCGAGGCGACTGAATTCATGCATGCACTCTTTCCCCATACGGGAGGAGGATATCGGATCGGAGTCACCGGGCCGCCCGGGGTTGGGAAATCGACCCTTGTCGATAAGCTCGCATTGAAGTTCCGAAGTGCGGGCTCGAAAATCGGTATCATTGGCGTCGATCCGACAAGTCCGTTCTCGGGCGGCGCGATTCTCGGCGACAGAATCCGCATGGCCGATGTGGCAACTGACCCGGACGTCTTCATTCGGAGCATGGCGAGCCGGGGCAGCCGCGGTGGGCTGGCGACGACCGCACGTCAGGTGGCAGATGTACTCGATGCATTCGGGAAGGATGTCATCATCATAGAGACGGTGGGAGTTGGGCAAGTGGAGCTCGACATCGCCGAGGTATCCGATACGACGATTGTTGTGCTCGTTCCGGCATTCGGCGATGCCGTGCAGGCGATGAAAGCGGGTCTGATGGAGATAGGCGATCTGTTCGTCGTCAATAAGGCTGATCATGACGGTGCGGATCGCGCGGTGCTCGAGATCGAATCGATACTGCAGCTCAAGGCAGAGACAGATTGGGAGACGCTCGTGCTGTGCACCATCGCCACAGAGGCCGGCGGGATCGACGAGTTGTTCGAGGCCATCGGTCGGCATCGGGTGTTCCTCGAGACCCATGCGCTGCTTCAGGATCGGAGACGCAGGCGAATCGAGTCGGAGGTGCGCACGCTCGTGGAGACGCGGCTCCGCCAGGAGCTCTGGGGACCAGGAGGGTACGGGGAGTTGAGCAGTTATGTTGACCTGGTGGTGGATGGGGAGGAGACACCGGTGAGTGCGGCCAGGAGGATCCTCGAGGCAAAAGGTCTAGTGGGAGTATTCGGAGGAAATGAGATATGAGCAAGACCCGAGAGGCGGACAAAGGAGTGGACGCTGAGGCGCACGGCGCGGGGCAGGCAGCGGCACGACCTAACGAGGAACGGGCGAAGATCGAACAGGCGCGGGAGGCGTGGGATCAGCGGCGGGCGAGCGGGGCGAAGGATAGGGATTGGGACTTCACGACTGTGTCCGGACTACCGGTCGAGATCGTGTACACGCCCCCGGATACCGAAGATATCGACTACCTGCGTGACCTGGGGCTGCCCGGCGAGTATCCCTATACAAGGGGAGTGCGGCTCAACATGTATCGCGGTCGTCTGTGGACGATGCGCCAGTTCTCGGGCTTTGCCACACCGAAACTGACGAACGAGCGCTATCACTACCTGCTCGATCGGGGACAGACCGGTCTGTCGGTTGCTTTCGACATGCCAACGATCATGGGTCGTGACTCCGACCATCCTCTGTCGCGGGGCGAGGTAGGCCGCTGCGGAGTGGCCATCGACACCCTGAAGGACATGGAAATCCTCTTCGATGGGATCCCCCTGGAAAAGATCAGCACCTCGATGACAATCAATGCCCCGGCCTCGATTCTCCTTGCCATGTACGTCGCCGTAGGCGAGAAGCAGGGCGTCGATTCCAGACTCCTCACGGGGACAATTCAGAATGACATCCTGAAGGAGTATATCGCACAGAAGTCGTGGATCTTTCCGCCCGAGCCGTCGATTCGGATCATCACCGATATCATGGGGTATTGTGCGGAGGAGGTCCCCCGCTGGAACACGATTTCGATCTCGGGGTATCATATCCGTGAGGCAGGATCGACGGCGGTTCAGGAACTCGCGTTCACGCTAGCCGACGGGTTCGCGTACGTCGAAGCAGGGATCGCCGCCGGGGTCGACGTCGACACATTCGCTCCGCGTCTCTCCTTCTTCTTCAACTCCCACGTGGACTTCTTCGAGGAGATCGCGAAGTACCGAGCCGCGAGGCGTATCTGGGCCCGGCGGATGCGCGAGAAATACGGAGCAAAAGACCCACGCTCGTGGCTCGTGAGGTTTCATACGCAGACCGCGGGGTGCTCGCTCACCGCGCAGCAGCCGGAGAACAACATTGTGCGGACGGCATACCAGGGGCTGGCTGCGGTGTTGGGTGGAACGCAGAGCCTCCATACGAACTCGATGGATGAGACCCTTGCGCTCCCCACAGAGAAAGCAGTCCGCATCGCTCTGCGGACCCAGCAGTTGATCGCCTACGAGACCGGTGTTGCGAACGTCATCGATCCTCTCGGGGGCTCGTACTTTGTCGAATCGCTCACCAACAAGATGGAGGAGGAAGCAGAGGAGTACTTCCGCAAGATCGACGAACTGGGTGGGGTGGTGAAAGCGATAGAGATGGGATTCTTCCAGCGGGAGATCGCGAGGGCCGCGTACGACTATCAGAAGGCGATCGAAAGGAAACGCAAAGTCGTCGTCGGGGTAAACGAATTCGTGGAAAAAGGTGAGAAGATCGAGATCCTGCTTCTCAAGATCGATCCTGCGATCGAGAAGGAACAGGTGGCCAACTTGAGGTCCGTGAAGGCGGCGCGAGACAATAAGGCACTCACCTCGTCGTTGCAGCGGCTCGGTCAGGCAGCACGCAACGGCGAGAACCTGATGCCTCACATACTGAATGCTGTGAGAGAGTATGCCACGTTGGGTGAGATGCTGGATGTGCTCCGCAAGGAATTCGGCGAATACCGGGAGCCCCCGATGTTCTAGAGGTCATGACCAGCACAAGGCGGAGGACAGGGGACAGAGGGAGCACGTAAGGCAGTCGATATATGCATGGGGGGCGCCATGGGGGCTGTCGGCTCGACGAGCACACGATCGGGCGGTACCTTCGCAGGAACAGCAGGACGGTGGGAGAGTGGGGGAACGCCAGAAGGGAGACAGAGCCCGGTGCTCCCGCCCTTCGGTTCTGGTGATCGGGTAGAACGCCAAGGAGGCGGGATATGGGGCACTATGTGACGACGGAGACTCTTCCCGAGAGGACGAAGGAGTGGCTGCGCAGAATCGAGGCGTACAATCAGCACAGACTGGAGCTTGATCCCGCTGCCGCGGCGTTGTTGGTGATCGACATGCAGAACTTCTTCCTCGATCCGGCGTCACCGACATTCACATGTGGTGGACTCGCCGTACTGCCGAACGTGAAAAAGCTTATCGCCGCCTTCCGGAGACAGGGGCGGCCCGTCATCTATACGCGCCACGTGCACCACCCGGACGGCCTGGACGTGGGAATCATGGGCTGGTGGTGGGAAGGGAGATGCCTCGAGGGGACGCCGGAGAGTGAGATAGACGTCGGGATCGCTCCCCTCCCCGGGGAGAAGGTCATCATCAAGCATCGCTATTCTGCATTCTACAATACCGACCTCGAGACGGTTCTCCGCTGCCTCGGGGTCGAGGACCTGGTTCTCTGCGGGATCATGACAAACCTCTGCTGCGAGTCGACGGCGAGAGATGCCTACTACCGCGACCATCGGGTCTTCTTCCCCGCAGATGCCACGGGCTCCGTGAGTGAGGAGATGCACCTGGCGACTCTTCTCAACCTGGCCTTCGGCTTCGCCTCTGTCTTGACGACCGATGAGTTGATCGACCAGCTGTGCCGTCGCGGATCGAGACCCGGCGGGAAGACCGGTTGAGCGGGCAGATCACAGGTGGCTCGGGGCGCGCCCCAATAGGGTTGACAGGTGCTGGAAGGCGGTCTAAGATAATAGGTTCGCACGCCATTTCCACCGGGTCCGGTCCATGGTTCCCGCCCGTTTCTGCATGGATCGCGGCGGCGCGCGGTGTGCGGGACCGCAGGCACAAGGGAGAGAGGAGCTTGGAGCTTCACAGGGCAGGGAGTTTAGAGGCACCCGGGATCTATGACATGGGAGGCCGAGAATGAATGTGATTCGCGTGCTGTTGGCTGTGGGCCTCATTGCTGCGACGGTTCTTGTAGGAACGTCGACGGCCGAGGACATGACGAGAGTCGTGCTCGATAACGGGCTCACGGTGATTGTGAAGGAGGCCCACGCCGCTCCGGTCGTTGCAATCCTGTCCGGGGCGAAGGTCGGGAGCGCAGTGACGGAGCCGGAGAGCCTGATCGGAATATCTCACTTCGTCGAACACATGTACTTCAAGGGAACTGAATCGCGTGGGGTCGGGCAGATCGCCCAGGAGGTGCACGGTCTCGGCGGGTATCTGAACGGGTTCACCTACCCGGGCGGCACGAACTACATCATTATCTTGCCGTCACGCCACTTCGATCTCGGCCTCGAGATCCAGGCGGATGCGATGATGCACGCGACCATCCCCGAGGAGGCGGTGGATCATGAACGCGAGGTGGTCCTCCATGAAGAGAAGGCTGCTCTCGATAATCCCTGGGGATACAGTTGGGTAAAGCTGTACGAACTGGCATTCACGGAACACCACTACGGCGTGACGATCGAGGAATATGAAGATGTCCTGGCGAACCTTACTCGAGAAGACCTTGTCAGCTGGTATCAGACCTACTACAAGCCGAACAACATGATCGTGGCGGTGGTCGGCGACGTTGAGACCGAGGATGTGCTCGCCAAGGTCCGGAAGGTCTATCGGGAGGCCGAGCCGGGAGAGATCGCGTTCTTCCGTTCCCCTCCTGAGCCGGAGCAAGAGGGAATGCGGGTCGGATGGTACGAGGGCGACATTGAGTACAGTTTTCTCCGCATCGGATTCCACACCCCTGATGTCAATCATGAGGACTCATACGCGCTCGATGTTCTTGCGACTATCCTCGGGCAGGGGAGGGCGTCGCGCCTCCAGCGTGTGGTGAAGGAAGAGAAGGGGCTCGTCACCTCCATCGGCTCGTATAACTCGACAGATCTCGATGAAAGTGTATTCACGGTCTTTGCGGAGCTCGAGTCCCAGAACCTCGGCGAGGCGCTCGATGCGGTTGTCGAGGAGATCGAACAGCTGAAGCGGTCTCCTGTCTCTGTGGGGGAGCTGCGGCAGGCAAGGGCGCAGGTTGAGACAGAGCATCGAATGGGAAACGAGACGGTGGAGGATCAGGCCATCTGGCTCATCATCGGCGAGCAGTACGGGGACTACCGTCTGTTCGATCGGTTCTACGAGCGCATACAGCGCGTGACACGTGAGGATGTCAGGCGGGTGGCGCAGAAGTACCTCACAGTCGACAACTGCACCGTGGTTGCGTACGTGCCGACGGGGGAGACTGTCCCCGAGCAGGATCTGTCGGCCGCCGACCTCGAGGGGCGGTTATCCCGGACCATGGCATCGGTTGCGGTCGAGCCCTCGCCCGACGAATGGGTTACGGAGAAGGTCAACCTGGACAATGGGATTACTCTCCTTCTCAAGGAGAATCATGCGGTCCCGCTCGTCTCTGTCGCAATCCTTGCTCCGGGCGGCGTCAAGTATGAGCGGGAGAGCAATAATGGGATCAGCAATCTGATGCAAGAGGTGTTGGTCAAGGGAACGGAGAAGCGGTCGGCAGAGAAACTGGCCGATGAGTTGGCGGCGCTCGGAGCTGCGCTCGAGCCACATGTCGACCACGAGTATGTGGGGTGCCTCCTCAACATCGGGAGCGAGAATCTGGAGGATGGAGTAGAGATTCTCGCCGACATAGTCCTCCATCCGGCGTTTGATCCCAAAGAGATCGAGAAAGAGAAGCAGGAGATAGCGGCGGAGATCAGGATCGGGAAGAGCCAGCTCCTGTCGCATTCTCTCGAGTTGTGCGATCAGGCCGTATATGGCGGCCACCCGTACGGACTGGCCGTCGAGGGGAGCGAGGAGAGCATCGGGCGGCTGGGTCAGGCAGATCTCAGGGCATGGCACAGGAAATTCTATCTGGCCAATACCCTCGTCGTCGCTGTCGTCGGCGACATTGATCGCGAGGCTGTCGAGGCCATTGTCGAAGATGCGTTCGCTCCGATGAGGCCGGGCAAGCTGCCGAAGCTCCGTCTGCGCCCGACGGAGCGCCCGGAGATTCCCAGAGAGATTGCCGAGGCTCAGGAGAAGCGGCAGACTCACCTCGTCGTCGGCATGCCCGGGCCGGGGATCGGCGACCCGGACTATTACGCGTTCCAGGTCCTCAATGATGCGCTCACGGGGATGGGATCGCGTCTTTTCGTCAACCTGCGGGACGCCAAGGGACTGGCGTATACTGTATTCTCCTATCTCGATGCTCACGCTGACGGTGCTGCGTTCAAGATCTATATCGGCACCGACCCTCTACAGGAGGAAGAGGCGAAGGCGGGTATCCTCGAGGAACTGCGGGCGGTGCGCGATGAAGGTCTCACCAAGGAGGAATTCGCGCGCGGCAGGAAGCATCTCATCGGCAGTCGCGATGTCCGGCTCCAGACGAACTCGTCGCAAGCTCTTCTCTATGCCAGGACTGAGGCGATGGGGATCGGGTTCGAGGTTGTTGATTTGTATCAGGAGCGGATCGCCGGTGTGACAGAGGAAGATGTGGCACGTGTGGCGAAGAAGTACTTGGACCTCGACCGCTACTCCGTAGGAGTCGTCCGCGGGGCGGCAGCCGAGGCAGCAGGTGCGACTCAAGGAGGAGCAGCGACAAGATAGGAGCGCGCCGTCGGAGATGAAGGTTAAATGGTATCGGGAACGCGAGGAGGAGGCGAGATGGCGATTAACAGAGTCGGTGTCGTTGGATGCGGGCTGATGGGCTCGGGCATAGCCCAGGTCTCTGCCCAGTCCGGATACGAGACAGTAGTGCGGGAGATAAGTGATGAACTTCTGGAGAAAGGGCTGGGAAAGATCAAGAAGGTCCTGGCCAGGGGTGTGGAGAAGGGGAAACTGAAGCAGGAAGAGATGGCTGATACCCTGGTCAAGATCACGGGGACGGTTGAGCTCAAAGACCTCGGAGATTGTGACATCATCATCGAGGCGGTGACCGAGAACGTGGATGTGAAGAAGGATCTATTCAAGATGCTCGATGGCATCTCGCCTCCTCATGCCATATTTGCCAGCAATACGTCCTCCCTCAAGATAACCGACATAGCCGGTGCGACGAAGCGACCCGAGCAGTTCATCGGGCTCCACTTCTTCAATCCGGTGCCGCTCATGAAGCTTGTCGAAGTGGTGCGGACTCCGGCGACGAGCGATGAGGCATTCGAGGCCGGCCTCGGATTTGTCAGCTCATTGGGGAAGACTCCCGTGGCATGCAAGGATACGACCGGGTTTGTCGTCAACAGGCTGCTCATTCCATATCTCCTTGATGGGATCCGTGCCGTTGAGGCGGAGGTGGCGTCGGTGGAGGACATCGACGTCGCTATGAAGTTGGGGTGCGGGTACCCCATGGGACCCTTGACGTTGCTCGATTTCATCGGGCTCGATACGATACTGTATATCGCCGGGATTATGCACGATGAGTTCAAGCAGCCGCAGTACGCGCCCCCACGGCTTCTCGAGAAGATGGTGAGGGAGGGCACGATCGGGAAGAAAGCGGGAAAGGGTTTCTACGACTACACGAAGTGAGCGACTACATTCTTTGTGAATTGAATGCGGCCGGTCATGCCGGATCGATGGCGGAGAGAAATGTAAGGAGGTCATGATGGAGTACAAGCACATCCGTGTCGAGCGCGATGGGGCGATCGCGATCCTGACGATCGACCGACAGAAGGTCCTGAACGCGCTCAACCACGAGGTTGTGGCAGAGCTCGATCAGAGTGTCGAAGAGCTGGGGGCCGACAGTGAAGTACGCGGTGTCGTCATCACAGGGGCTGGTGAGAAGGCGTTCGTCGCGGGAGCAGATATCGCCGAGATGCGGGACCTCGATCGCAAGGGGGCCATTCGGCTGGCGACGACTGGTCAGGCCGTGCTGTCAAAGATCGAACGTCTGCCCAAGCCCGTGATCGCCGCCATCAATGGGTACGCGCTGGGGGGAGGATGTGAGCTCGCTCTGGCGTGCGACGTGCGAGTCGCTGCCGAGAGTGCGAAGCTCGGACAACCAGAGGTGACACTGGGGATCATCCCCGGGTATGGGGGCACGCAGCGGCTGTCCCGGCTGGTCGGCAAAGGGAAAGCAAAGGAACTGATCTTCAGCGGATCGATGATCGACGCACAGGAGGCACTTCGGATCGGGCTTGTTGAACATGTCGTGCCGCGCGAGGAGGTCCTGGCAAAGGCGATCGAGCTCGCGAAAACGATGGCAGGCCAGGGGCCCCTTGCCGTTGCTGCAGCGAAGCGGGCAATCGATCACGGCCTGGATATTTCTCTTGAGGAGGGGCTGCGGTACGAGGCCGACCAGTTTGGTGATACTTTCGAGACCAAAGACAAACTTGAAGGGACGAGTGCGTTCCTGGAAAAGCGCAAGCCTTCTTTCACTGGGACCTAGATGCAGTATCCGGTCGTCGCCGCCCCGGTGAGCAGCGCGCCGCGAACTCGAACGTGAACAGATCGGGCATCGTCTATGAGACCGGGAGAGAATCGATGAGGATCACGGTGCGTCTGGCTGGGCCGCTGGCCCGGGCGGCGGGGAGGGAAGAGATCGAGGCGGATGTCGGGGGCGGAGATATCCACGGCCTCATCTCACACCTGTGCGATACGTATCCGGGACTCGGCGCCGAGCTCTGCGGGACGACGGGAGAGCTCAAACCATATCTGGTCATCTTCCATCGTGGGGTGCTGGCGCGGTCTCTCGCCGGGGCGGGGGCAACGCTCTCGGGTGGGGACGAGATTGACATTTTGCTGCCCCTTGCCGGGGGGTAGGCGGGGAGGAGCGATGAGCGAAGAGGTGGTCATCGTAGTCAATCCGGGATCGACGTCGACGAGGATTGCAATACGGACACGGTAGCGCGAGCTCAAGAGTCAGGACATTGATCATGTCGGCTCGCCCCTTGTGCGGGACGCCAGATCGACTGATCAGTTGGATGGCCGCCTCAGGCTCGTCGAGGAATGGCTGGAGAGTGCTACGGAATCAGACTGGCAGATCGTCGGAATTGTTTGACGGGGAGGTCTGCTCAGGCCAATGGAGGGTGGCACATATCTCGTCGGGGAGGCCATGCTCGACGACCTTCGCTCGGGGCGCTACGGAGACCATGCGAGTAATCTCGGCGCGCTCATTGCAGACCGGCTTGCCTCTCGCCACGGAGTCCGCGCCTACATCGTCGATCCGGTTACCGTCGATGAATTCTGGGAGAGATCGAGGATCTCAGGGGTCCCGGGGATTACGCGACGCTGTCGCTCTCATACGCTGAACATCAAGGCTTCGGCGAGGAAGGTCGCGGCGATCCTGGGGAGGAGCATCGGAGACATCGACCTGGTCGTTGCCCATCTCGGTGGCGGCATCTCGATCTGCGCCCTTAAGCAAGGCCGGATCGTGGATGTGAACGATGCGCTCCTGGGACAGGGACCGTTCTCACCCAACCGAGCGGGGAGCCTTCCCATCGGGCCGCTTGTCGAGCTCTCTTTTTCACGGAGGTATGGAAAGAAGGAGTTACTCGATCTTCTGTCCCGCGGGAGTGGGCTGTATGCCTATTTGGGCACGGCCGACGTCCGGGAGGTGGAGCAGATGATCGAACAGGGGGATGCCGAGGCTGAGCTCATCTTCGATGCGATGATCTACCAGGTGGCGAAGGAGATCGGCGCCATGGCGGCGGCGCTGGCCGGCACGCTTGAGGCGATCGTGCTCACCGGGGGAATGGCCAGATCGAAGAAGGTCATTGCCGCTGTACGGGAATACATAGGCTTCCTTGCGCCGGTCCATGTCATACCAGGTGAGCATGAGATGGAGGCTCTCGCCGACGGGGCATTCCGGGTGATTGATCGTATGGAGGAGGCGATGGAGTACGGAGTCGGCTGATCACTCCGGTCCGGGGAAAGAACTGAGCTACTGGATACAAAGAGCGCTTCTATGAACAAAGCTTGTGAAGCGTTGCGAACAATGGATGAGGTGGTGGAGCGGGCGAAGGAGAGCGGGAGGAGGGATGGACCGCGGCGGATCGCCGTGGCCGGAGCCCTCGACGTGTCTTTGCTGGAGGCGGTGGCGGAGGCAGGGCGCCAGGGTATCGTCGAGGCCCATCTCGTCGGGGATCGGGACAAGATTCTGGGGCTCTGGGAGAAGCTCGGGATCGGGGGTGAGGAACCGGCTGTGGAGGACGTGGCCGGGGACGAGGAGATCTGTCATACGGTCGCCGGGCTGGCGAGCGAGGGGGCGGTCGACATAGTAATGAAGGGATTCATCAGTACCTCTCTCATTCTCAGGATCCTCCTTTCCGGCGAGTATGGACTGAGGCGGAAGAGGACAGTCAGCCACACGGCAGTGCTAGGCATCCCCGGATACCATAAACTCCTCATCATCACTGACGGCGGCGTCGTCATCAGGCCTGATCTCGAGCAGAAATGCGATATAATCGAGAACGCGGTCGAGGTCTCGCGAGCACTCGGAGTCGAGAGGCCGAAAGTGGTCCTCCTCGGTGCCTCTGAGGTCGTCAATCAGCATAGCGGGGAATTGATGGAGAGTGCCACTCTGGCGAAGATGTGCCGGAGTGCCCGGATGGAGGGTGCGGTCGTCGACGGCCCGTTCTCATTCGATGTTGCCGTGTCACGGGATGCCGCAGAGTTCCAGGGGATCACGAGTGAAGTCGCCGGAGATGCTGACATCATCGCGGTGTCGAGCATCGAAGAGGGGAATATCATCTCCAAGACTATCATTGAATTCGCCGGAGCAATCTTCGGAGGACTGATCTGGGGATTGCGCCTGCCGGTCAGCCTCGTCTCGCGCTCCGACACACGGATGAACAAGATGGCGGCGCTGTCGGTAGCAGCAGTTGTCTCATCTCAGTTGCTCCATGAGGCATAGCGGTCTTCCCATGGGCGATCCAGTGCGGACATTTGAGGAGCTTCGTAATCGCGCGCAGACCGTTGTCGGAGGTCTGGGGCCTTTGCGGCTTGTCCTCGTTGCGCCGAACGATGCCGACGATCTGGAGGCTGTAGATGCCGCACGGCGCCTCGGCCTGGTCGATCCGGTACTGGTCGGAGATAGAGAGCAAGCGGAAGCCGCTGCAGGAGGGCTCGGGCTCGACCTCAGCACGACGGAACTGGTCGAGGAGACCGACATGAGATCGGCAGTGAGGATTGCGGTGGAGCTCGTCTGCGCGGACACCAGGGCGATCTTGATGAGAGGCCGCATACCCGTATCCCAGATGATGCAGGTCGTCCTCGAAGACGGGAGTCGGCTCCGCGTGCACGGGCGGCTCCTCACGCACGTCGGCATCTTTCAGATTGAGGGAGTTCCGCGGCTGATCCTCGTCTCTGACGGTGGGATGGTGGCCGCGCCCGACCTGGGACAGAAGATCGGGATTATCGAGAACGCGATTGCCGTGGCGAGGGCCCTCGGGAACGAACGTCCTCGAGTTGCGCTCCTCGCTGCGGTGGAGACCGTCTATCCGACCATGCCTGTGACGATGGAGGAGGCGGTGATCTCCAAGATGGGCGAGCGGGGGCAGATCAAAGGGGCATGGATTGATGGCCCACTCTCTCTCGATGTCGCCGTGTCCGAGCATGCCGCGCAGCAGAAGGGAGTTGGCGGTGACGTAGCCGGGCGGGCAGACATTCTCATTGTGAGTCAGATCGAAGTGGGCAACGGGATGTATAAGGCGCTCGTCTCGTTCGCGGGGGCCCGGGCTGTGGGCCTGGTGGTCGGCGGCCGGTATCCGATTGTGGTCACATCTCGGTCTGACACAGTGGGAAACAAGATCGATGCGATCGCAGTCGCCTGTCTGTTGGCAGGCGGGTAGCCTGGCCCGCGTTTCCTCTGTTGAGTGGGATCGGGAGCGCAATCACGCGACGCGGATTGGTTCGTTGGGCAGAGACGGCGGAGCGGAAACCATATTCATCGGGCACCGGGCTGGCTAGACGAGGGCAGATGCAAGCGGCGCGATTCTCTCGATGATAGATCGGTGAGGAGGAGTGCGATCCAAGGAGGATGCAGGGTGAAGAAACTTCGAATACTCGTGGCCAAACCCGGGTTGGATGGCCACGACAGAGGAGCAAAAGTGGTGGCAAGGGCGCTGCGTGATGCCGGCATGGAGGTGATCTATACCGGCCTTCACCAGACACCTGAGATGATCGTCGATGCGGCGATCCAGGAGGACGTTGACGCTATTGGCCTGAGCATCCTTTCCGGGGCCCATATGACGATCTTCCCTCGCGTCCTGGAACTACTCAGGGAGAAAGGAGTAGAGCACATCCTTGTGTTCGGCGGGGGCATCATTCCCGATGAGGACATTGAGAAACTTGACGCACTCGGCATCGGGCGGCTGTTCACTCCCGGGACGCCGACCACTGAGATCATCAGCTATCTCGAAGAGACGTTCGAGGACCGGGCTGACTGAGAATGACTCGCCAGACCATCCGTCCCTGAATTCTGTGGGGCGGGCATGGAGAGAATGCAGTACATCGGAGATGGCTGGCGTTGGAGAAAGGAGGGAGGGATGGACCACTTCCTGACGGAAGAGCAGCAGATGATCAAAGAGTTGACCAGGAAGATCGCTGAAGAACGGATCAAACCAGTTCGTGAAGAGCTCGATGAGCAGGAGAAGTTTCCCTGGGAGATCGTGCAGGAGCTCGGCAAGGCCGATCTGTTCCGCGTCTTTCTTCCCGAGGAGTACGGAGGGACCGGCGGCGGATTGATGGAGCTGGGAGTCGTGGGCGAGGAGCTCGCGCGCGTTTGCAGCGGTGTGGCCACGACATTCGGAGTCTCATCTCTGGGATCATTCCCCATTCTCCTTGCGGGGACAGAAGAACAGAAGCAGAAGTACCTTCCGCCGATCGCTGCGGGAGAAAGGCTTCCCGCATTCGCTCTCACTGAGGCGGAGGCCGGGAGTGACGCGAGTAACATACAGACGACCGCGGTGCTGGATGGGGACGGGTACATTATCAATGGAACGAAACAGTTCATCACCAATGCTGGTGAAGGCGAAATCTATACCGTATTCGCCTCCATCGATCGCTCCCGAGGGGTCAGGGGTCTCGCGGCGTTCATCGTGGAGAAAGACACGCCGGGCTTCAGTTTCGGGAGGAAGGAAAAGAAGATGGGCCATCGGTGCTCGTCGACCAGAGAGCTCATCTTCGAGGACTGTCGGATCCCGAAGGAGAACCTGCTGGGCGAGGAGGGCGATGGATTCAAGGTGGCGATGAAGACGCTGGATAAGTCACGCCCCATGATCGGGGCGCTTGCTGTCGGCATTGCACAAGGTGCGTATGAGGCGGCTGCCGAGTACGCCAGCCAGCGGGTTCAGTTCGGCAAGCCTATCATCTCGTTCCAGGGGGTAAGCTTCCTGCTTGCCGACATGGCGACGGAGATCGAGGCGGCCCGTGCTCTCGTCTATTCGGTCTGTCGGTGGATCGACAGCGGGGCCAAGGACATCAGCAGGGCGTGTGCAATGGCGAAGCTCTTCTCGTCGGACATGGCGATGAGGGTGACGACGAACGCTGTGCAGATTCTCGGCGGGTACGGGTACATGCGCGACTATCCCGTGGAAAAGATGATGCGGGATGCGAAACTGACACAGATTTACGAGGGGACCAATCAGATCCAGAGGCTTGTGATCGCCTCAAGAATAATCAAGGAGTACGCAAGCCAATGACAGCCAAGGAGAAGATCCAGGAACTGCGGCAGCTCAGGGAGAAGGTGAAAGAGGGGGGTGGGCCAGAACGGATGGCCAAGCAGCACGAGCGGGGCAAGCTCTCGGCCCGCGAGCGGCTCGACCTCCTCCTCGACGAGGGGAGTTTTCAGGAATTCGATGCGATGGTGACGCACCGGATCCATGACTTCGGCCTGGAGGATCGGAAAATACCCGGTGACGGCGTCGTGACCGGGTACGGGACGATCGATGGACGTCTTGTCTTCGTCTTCTCCCAGGACTTCACTGTGTTCGGCGGGACCCTATCGCTCGCCCATGCCGAGAAGATCTGCAAGGTGATGGATCAGGCGGTGAAGGTCGGAGCCCCAGTGATTGGCCTCAACGACTCCGGCGGGGCACGCATTCAGGAAGGGGTTACCAGCTTGGGGGGGTACGCGGAGATATTCCTCAGGAATACGCTGGCCTCCGGCGTCATACCACAGATCTCGGCAGTCATGGGGCCGTGTGCCGGGGGAGCGGTCTACTCGCCGGCGCTGACTGACTTCATCTTCATGGTTCGCGGTACCAGCCACATGTTCGTTACAGGGCCCGATGTTGTCAAGACCGTGACTCATGAGGAAGTGAGTTTCGAGGAGCTCGGCGGAGCGGAGGTGCATGCAACCAAGAGCGGAGTATGTCACTTCATCGCCGACGACGATGGCATGTGCAGTACCCAGATCAGGCGGCTTCTTTCGTTCATTCCCCAGAATAACCTCGAGGACCCACCGAGCATCGAGCCATCGGATGACCCATTGCGCATGGAGGAAGATCTGGATACTATTATCCCGGAGAGTTCGATCAAGCCGTACGATATGAGAGATGCAATAACAATGGTCGTCGACAATGGAGATCTGTTGGAAGTGCACGAGCACTATGCTCAGAACATCATCGTCGGATTCGCCCGGATGAACGGGATGCCTGTGGGGATCGTGGCTCAGCAACCGTCCTTTTTGGCCGGCGTGCTCGATATCGACTCTTCGGTAAAGGGGGCTCGGTTCGTACGGTTTTGCGATGCGTTTAATATACCGCTCATAACATTCGAGGATGTACCGGGGTTCATGCCGGGGACCGCTCAGGAGCACGGCGGGATCATCAAACACGGGGCCAAGCTTCTCTATGCATATTGCGAGTCGACGGTTCCGAAAATCACAGTGATCACCAGGAAGGCGTACGGAGGAGCGTACGATGTAATGTCCTCAAAGCACATCAGGGGTGATATCAACTTCGCCTGGCCTACTAAGAGGTTCGCCAGTCCCTATGTTGCGGCCCAGATGGGATATATCGATGAGGTGATCGAGCCGCGAGAGACGCGTCCAAAGATCATCGCTTCTCTGGAGATGCTGACGAACAAGAGACAGCAGAATCCGCCCAAGAAGCATGGGTCCATTCCGCTGTAGTGTAGAGGCCGCTGCAATGTAGATGTCGCGTCTCCTGCAGCGGCAGGAGCAGGTCGCGCTGGAACGAGGAGGCGGGTAGGAAGGGTGTTCAGCAAGATACTTATTGCCAATCGAGGGGAGATCGCAGTCCGCGTGATGCGAGCCGCCCGGGAGATGAATATCCAGACGGTTGCGGTCTTTTCCGAAGCAGACCGTACATCGCTACATGTGCGAGTAGCGGACGAGGCTTATTGCATCGGTCCCGCCCCCTCGCGGGAGAGCTATCTGCGGGGCGACGCGATCATCGAGGTTGCGCTGGCATCGGGGGCAGAGGCGATTCACCCCGGGTACGGGTTTCTCGCGGAGAACGCGAGTTTCGCGAGCGCCTGCAGAGAAGCCGGCGTTGTCTTCGTCGGGCCTTCCCCTGAGGCGATGAAGGCGATGGGGGACAAGCTCTTCGCACGGCGGGCGGTGGCAGGGGCGGGTGTTGCCGTGGTGCCGGGGAGCGAAGGGCCGATTGAGAACGAAGGTCAGGCCACCGAGTGGGCGAAGAAGCTGGGATTTCCGGTCATCATCAAGGCAGCGCTCGGCGGCGGTGGTAAGGGGATGAGGGTCGTCCAGGATGAGAAGAGTCTGGCGGGGGCGCTCGCCATGGCCGCCGATGAGGCACGAGGAGCATTCGGCGATGGCACGATCTATCTCGAGAAGTTGCTGAAGAGGCCACGCCACATCGAGTTTCAGATCGTTGCCGACTCACACGGCAATACCGTACACCTCGGAGAGCGCGAGTGCTCCGTCCAGAGGCGCCATCAGAAGCTGATCGAGGAGTCTCCATCCCCTGTCCTCGATGCGGCGCGCAGGGAGGAGATGGGGAAGGCAGCCGTGAAGTCGGCGAGAGCCGTGGGATACGAGAGTGCGGGGACTGTCGAGTTCCTCATGGACGAGGCACACAACTACTATTTCCTGGAGATGAATACAAGGCTTCAGGTCGAACATCCGGTGACTGAACTGGTGACGGGTGTCGATCTCGTGAACGAGCAGTTTCGGATCGCTTCAGGTGAACCTCTCTCCGTTTCGAAAGAGAGTCTCGCACCACGCGGTGCGGCAATTGAGTGTCGCATCTACACTGAGGACCCCGACAACGAGTTCATGCCCTCGGGGGGGATAATCGAGAAGCTGCGTGAGCCCTCCGGTCCGTGGGCAAGGGTCGATAGTGGGGTCTACGAGGGGTATGAGGTTCCAGTCTTCTATGATCCTCTCATCGCCAAGCTCATTGTCTGGGGGAAGGACCGCGAGGAAGCCATTGAGCGCATGCGCCGGGCTCTTGCCGAGTATGCCATTACGGGGGTCAAGACGACAGTCTCGTTCCACCGCCGGGTGATCGACAATCCCCGATTTCGATCCGGTAACTATGATACAGGTATCGTCGATGAGTTGGAGGCGCAGGAAGGGGACGGGCGTCACCTGGCTGCGGCAGCGATAGTGGCCGCCGTGCTCGCCCATCGCGAGCGCGGCAGGACAGTGCCTCGTCGGTTCGCGGGCGAGCAGAAGCGCATGAGCCGCTGGAAGGCTGTAGCCCGCAGGGAAGGACTGCAATAGAGCGATGAAGTACGTGGTGAGAGTCGAAGACCGGGAGTTCCAGGTCGATGTCGAGGAGGTCAATGGCCGGCTGGCGGTGTCGGTGGACGGGCGTGAGGTCGCTGTCGATATCGAGGCTGTTCGCAGCTCACTCCTGTCCGCGATCATAGAGGGGCGCCAGATCGAGCTGGAGGTGGAGACGGTACAGGGCGATTATGAGCTGTCGATCGATGGGAATGTCTATCTGGCCAGCGTGCAGGAGGCGCGACGGGCGCGGATCGGGGGAGGGCGTGGTGAAGCTCACGGGAGAGGCGGGGCAGTGGTGAAGGCGCCGATGCCCGGTCTCGTCGTTGCCGTCGAGGTCGCGCCCGGGGAGACCGTCGACCGGGGCCAGGGACTCCTGATCCTGGAGGCGATGAAGATGCAGAATGAACTCCGGGCCCCCTCTGCGGGGACGGTGAAAGAGATCCATGTGAGCGAGGGGGAGAAAGTAGAGAAAGGGGACACGCTCGTTGTCCTCGAGCGCTAGCCTCCAACCGGTGTGACTGAACAGAAGGCCCTCCAGGCATTTCAGGAGGGCCCATAATGTTGGCTGCTTGAGTTACCGCACTAGCAGCACCTTCTTTGCGACGACGAGATCCCCTGCCCGCAACACGATGAAGTAGACACCCGACGCCACCTTTATGCCATCGTCTCCCCTGCCGTCCCACGTCATCGTATACCGGCCGGGCTGCATCCCGCCATTGTGGAACGTCTTCACCCGCTGGCCGAGGAGGTTGTACGCCCTGAGCTCGACAGGGCCCGGCTCCGGGATCGCATAGTCGAACGTCGTAGAGGACGCGAATGGATTTGGCGCGTTCTGCTGCAATTGATAGGAAGTGATGCTGTCCTCGCCCATGTGGCGATTCAGAAAGGCTATCGCAGTCAGGGAATGTGCTGGGAGCGTGTAGGTGAAGTTTTCCGAGGCATATGTGATCAGGGTGTCCTGGATGGTGATATTCGCTGAGTCCTCCTCGTTCGTCGCGTACACGCTATCTCCATTGAGGGTGTACACAAAGGCGATCGAATCAGGCTCGAAGCCGGAGATCTCGATCTCCGTCTCGTAGTCAAGGGTGTCGTGCTTGTTGATGGCGATAAGATGGAGCGTATCGCCGGAGAGGCTCGTGCTCGTAAAGGCCGTCACCAGGGGCACTGTGTCGTTCCCGGCAACGTACCAGTCCGTTTCGACCTCGCGGTGCACGAGTCGTTCCCCGAAGTAGTCGTTGAAGAACATGAACGCATAGAAGGCGGGCCGCCGCGTGTACTCGTGGCTTATGAGGGCGAGGTAGCCTAGGTCCCAGGCGGTGGCGGCACAGAAGTGGTTTGCCACGACCAGATGGAGGCTGTCAGCCTCTGTGCTCAGTCTCCCCAGCACCTCTGCGGAGACGAGTGCATTGGCCAGGCTCACGTTTGCCAGCGGAGTGGCGCGGGTGTGCCTCCAGAGCATCCAATTCCATTCAGTGATGGCGAGGCCGATCCCCTCGGCATGGGGGCCGGCCCATTCGTCGATAGCCTTTCTCTTTTCATGCGCCAACCTGAGGTATCTTGTCGGAGCGCGGATTCGCTGCAGATATTCGCCAGGGAATGTGGTATCTTCCTGGCGGTATTGGTGCATTGAGTAGAAGTCGATCCGGTCCAGTACCGTTTCGATGGTATCCTGGCTCCAGGTCGGGTCGGGGTCCAGGCAGATGCCGATCCTGATCGTGGGATCGACGGATTTCATTGCATCGGCAAAATCGACATAGCCATCATGGTTGGTGGTGGTGTATTCACAGAGTACGATGTGGCCTGACTCGGGGATGTTTCCGTGCCTGCCGTTGCCGAGTGTGACGACATCGTTCTCGTAGTCCATCTGGTAGTAGTTCCCCTCCTGAACCTCGCCGAGATTCTCGATCCGTGTCCATGGCTCGAGACTGGAAGTATCAGGGCCCACCCAGAGAGTGTCTGAGCCCTCCACGACATCGGGGAAGCGGATCACGATCCGCTGATTCGGCGAGCCATCGCTCACGAGCAGGTCGCCCTTTGCCGCGGGAAAGGCGGGAAACGGAGAAAGGCTTCCCCTCCTCTCTTCGCTTCCGCCGAAGTAGTACTTCCTCGGATCTTGGGCGGTCCAGCAGTAATGCCACATCTCTTCATCATAGAGCGCGTTGCCGATCTCCCAGTACTGTACATTGAGTGGTTCGGGAATCCCGAGCGAATCTCTCACGTGTCCCCACTCAGAGGTCACTGGACCGTTGCAGAACTCTACGAAGTCGGCGGCATCCTCTGCATTCATCGTCCCGAAATTGGCTACTATCAGGAGCTCCGCACCTATCGTCTCACAGACCTGGGCGATGTCGACGATATTCAGTCCGTATTCTGCGCCGAGGGTGTCTCGAAAATCTCCGTCGATCTTCCAGTTGTACTCGCAGGCTGCGTTGCCTCCAGGCCACCTCACAACGGTGGGCCTGAGGTCTTGCATTTTCCCCTGAGGCATCAGATTCAGCATGTAATACTCAGGCAAATGGACCGAGATGTTGGTGCCCAGAACGTTTTTGTTCACCGCCCCTAGATCGGTAGCGGTATCGATGGTGATGCGTGCTGTCTGGGGAAGGGCGATCGTTGGCGCCAGCAGCAGCGTAATCGCGAGGAGAGACCTGCTCATGGTATACCCTCTACGTCCGGACCAGCCTCGGCGCGCCCATACGACAATATGTCCCCAAAACCCACTGCGGGGCAACCCCTGGCACTCAGCGCCGATCGGGTTCGAGTCTTGAATATCGTAGTGCCTATCGTGGCACTGCACAAGAGCCTCCAGGTTCATACATGAGAGGTGCGGCCGAACGCGTTCACGAGAGGGCGCCGAGGATCTCGGCGCAGGCGTGACTGACCGAGGCGACAGCACCGGAGACAGGCCATCCGAGAGCGTTGAGGTGCCGCATGACCTGGGTCACCTCGGGGAGGGCCAGTCCAACCTGTAACAGGAGATCATCAGCTACCAGTGTGCCCGGCGGCCCAGCCCGTACGAGCTTGCCCTGATCCAGTATGCCGGCGCTTGTACATTCCTCGAGTGCAAGGTCAACGTCATGAGAGATGATGATGACTGTCCGCCCTGCGGCGCCGAGAGATCGCATGAGCTGAACGATCGCTCCTCGCCCCTGAGCATCGAGCCCGGCCGTGGGTTCGTCGAGAACGAGGACGTCCGGTTTCCACGAGAGCACCGCCGCCAGCGCCGCCCTCCTCGCCTCACCATAGGAGAGAGTAAACGGGGAGCGCGAAGAGAACTGATCGGGGTCGAGTCCGACCATAGTCAGCGCTTCGGCCACCAGGTTGGGCAGCTCTGACTCTGAGAGACCGAAATTCCTGGGGCCGAACGCGAGCTCATCGAATACAGTGTCGAGAAAGAACTGATCTTCAGGGTACTGGAGGGCGACCCCGACAAATTGCCTCACCTCAGCCAGCCTCCCTTTGCCATTGGTCAACGGCTCTCCTTGTACGAATACCCGACCGCGATCCGGCCTGAGGAGCGCGTTCAGGTGGAGCGCGAGGGTGCTCTTCCCTGAACCTGTCGGGCCGACGAGGGCGAAGGAATCGCCGGCGCCGATCCTGAGGTCCACGTCGCAGAGTGCGGGGCGTTCCGTTTGAAGTCCGTGCCGGTAGGAGAAATCGACATCCTGCATCTCAATGAGCGCTTGTTCAGGCGAACGCGGGGTCGCGCCTGCCCCGGTTGTGTCGGAAGACGTACCGGTCGGCTGAGGGGGCATCGAGAGCGCGAGCGCTGGAGACGGGCTCGCCGGACCGGGATGATCTGCCTCAGAGACCCTGATCTCAAAGGAACGATTACCGTAGGCCCGATGGAGCTCATCTGTGAGAGCCTGTGGCGTCACCGGGAGGTCACTGATGCCAATACCGTTCTGCTTCAGTTGTGTGGCCAGGCGTACCGCAGGCAGCGATTCAAGCCCCTCTCCCGGCTCAAACGACGGAGGAGTACGGTCGGCACTGACGTGCCCCCTGTCGAGGAGGACGAGCCTCTCTGCCGAGAGTGCCTCCCGGACATTCTGGGTGATGAGGATCACTCCCACACCGAGATCGCGCAGACGCTCTATCTGTTGGAAGACCTGATCCTCTCCGCGGCGATCGAGCAAGGCGGCGGGCTCATCGAGGATGATCCACTTCGGTTCCATCGCCACCACCGCAGCACACGCCACCTTCTGCTTTTCGCCGCCAGAGAGGTTGTGTGGAGCAGTGTGGCGATACCGTTCGAGAGAGAACGCGGCCATAGTCCTCTCGACACGGTCGCGGATGTCGCGTGAGGGGAGGCCCAGGTTCTCTAAGCCGAAGGCGATCTCTCGTTCTACAGTGGACGTGATGAACTGGTTGTCCGGATTCTGGAAGACGAGGCCTATCGTTCGTCTGATCTTCCAGCGCATGCCAGGTGCACCTGAATCCTCTCCGTCGATCATGACCGCGCCCGAGGTCGGGGTGAGGATGCCGTTGAGGCAGAGGGCGAGTGTCGATTTCCCGGAGCCGTTGGGGCCCATTACGGCGACGAACTCGCCATGGTCGACGGTGAGCGTGATGCCGCGAAGGGCATCGATCGATCCACCGGCATATCGGTAGGAAAAATGGAGATCGCGTACCTCGATCATCAAGTCATTTCCTATTCATGGTGCGGGGGCCCGGATAGGCGCCCCATGCCCGCATGGGCTCGATCAGAGGTCCCTCCTGTCCCCGGCAGATGGCCTTGATCGGGGGAACGTCCGTCCGCCCCATACCGCGTCAGGGCGTCGAGGCCCGTTTACCGTTACTTTACCGGAAAGCTCGCCCCTTGGCAATGGAATTTTCTGTCTGGAGGACAGGCCCGATAGAGTTAGGAGCTCGGAGGGCGAAGGACGCCCTCCGAGCGAAGGGGAGATGTGCAACCGAAGAGACCCGTGGTGAGGCCGACTGCCGCTGTGGGAACTCAGTCGCTCCCGGGATGATCCTAATTCACCTCGCTTTCTCCGGCTGGATTCCGGATCCTCACCAGATGGCGGTCCGCATCGCCATCTATAGAGTCATCATAGCAAGCACCGTGCCAGTCTGCCGTGGGACCGGTGATCTGTGGACCCGATGGACGGAACTATATGCGCAGTGGTAGATTATGGACACGCGACGGGCATGGTCGCATTCGGTACGGCGTCGCCGGGAGCCTTGGGTGCGGTGCAGACACCGCACCAACGCTTGCCGACATCAGCCGGTCATGGCAGAGCTCGCGGAGAGAATAGAGCCGGCGCCCCGGGGGCGATGTCGATTGGCACGTCGGACATCGACGCCGGACAATTGAGGAGGAGAGTGGGGCGGGATCGGCCTGTCTCCGGCGGGCTGCATTTAGGGCCAGGATGGAAATGCGATTGTGCGGAAGCGGAATTCGTCCTCATCCCACAGGCGTGGGTACCGTCCCGCCGGGCCGACGCGCAGAGCAAGCCTGTACTGGCCGAGGGGCGCATCCGCCGGGACGAGCAGGGTCCGATGGCCGTCGTACATCTGCCGCGGGCCGCAGCTCAGGGCGAGAGGACCGGCCAGCCGTCGCTCCTTGAGATCGGGAAACAGGAGAGACAACCACGCGCAGAGGTCACACGCCCGATCGGTCATGTTGGATATGGTGTAGCTCCATCCCAACAGGTCACCTCGCGCGACCAGCGCCCTGTCCGGAGTGAGAGCCACTGCTATGGGTGGGGGGCTTGGGGTGAGCTTGCCGAACATCGATGCGATAACCTCCCTCAGTGGCGCATCTGGTCGACGTACGCTGGTCGACGTACGATGGAGTCTGTTCCCGGAGAAGAGGAGAAGGAAGGACTCCTATCATACTTATAGAGGGAGCAATCATCGTACCAGATACACGGCGAGTGCAAAAATCGGGGATCAACCCGTCTGCGCCCCGGCAGCGGGGGATTTCCGGGCACGCGACACATATGTTCGAGAGAAGAAGCAGTGTTAAGATTCTCACTCGTCCGGGAAAGTGTCTCATATCCTGAGAATTGGGGGGAGGCGAAGGACCTGGGAATGGAACCCAGGTCCTTCGTTCTGCAAGCTGAGGGTGGAGGGAGGAGTCTTACTGTTTGGTGAATTCGATTCCGTCCCTGTCGAGCTGTATGGGATAGGGTTGGCCAATCACGCCGTCGTACACGTAGGCACCGGCAGGTGCGTTTCCCGGGACGCTCTGCGTCATGTGCTTGGAGAAAACCTGGCCGGGGTTGAGCGTTACACTGAGCGGACCGATGACCGGGTTCCCCCCATACGGATTGCCGTTGGGGAGTGTCACCTCGATCCATCCCTGGACCGTCTGTGGAGACGCCGTGTTGTTAGTGAGGATGGCGGTGAATCCGAATGACCCGCCTCCCTGCGGGATGATGATCGGGGTCGTATCCGGGACCATCTGTACGGTGACGCCAGGAGTGAACACCTGTTCGCCCGACCAGCTGGAGACCTGCATGCCTGGGTCGACCGTCTGTACGCTCCAGTAGTAGATGTCGCTCGGAACGTTGAGCGAGATCGAATTCGTCTGGAGGTAGTTCCCCAGCATCGGCGTGGCGAGCACGCCGCTCCTCACGTCGTCCGCACCGGAACTGGTGCCCACTCTCAGGTTGTAGTACAGGCCGGAAGACGGAGTCTCGGTATCGCTGCCGTTCCCCCAGGCGAGCGTGAGCACGCCTGCCGCATGGCTCGAGGAAAAACCGCTCGTCGGCGGGGACGGCGCGGTGTTGATCGTCCCCCGGTTGTCGTACAGGTCTGCGCGCGGCTCGTCCCATGTCGCCCCCGTGATGAGGAGATCGAGATCGATATCTCCATCGTAGTCGGCGAATGTGAGCGAGCCTTCACGAACGCCCGAGAATCCCCAATCGCGCTCGGTGAAGATGCCGATCAGAGGCCACCGCGACTGGTAGTACACGTAACTGTGGAGCGTGCCCCCGTCATACCCCATAAGCCCGAGGTCGAGGTACCCATCGCCGTCGACATCTCCCCATGCGAGGGAGCTGCGGTACAGATGGCGCAGGCTGTCGGTCAGGGAGTAGACAGCATTTGTGTTCTCGTACAGGTATGACTTCTGGGCTCCGGCGCCAGTCGATCCTGTCAGTGCCAGATCGACATCGCCATCGTTGTCGTAATCGCCAAACGCCAGGCAACAGAGACTGGCTCCGACCAGATTCTGGCTCGGATCGAGCGTCAGGGTTCCGGTGGGTCCGTTCTTGTACAGCTCCGTTATCCGGCCGCCGGCGGAGCCGCCGGCGATGGCGAGGTCGAGATCCCCATCGTTATCGTAGTCGCCCCACGCTACCGAGCCGGCGTTGATACCCGTCAAGTTCTGATTCGGGTCCCAGACCAGCCGGTGTCGGTGGTCATTCTCGTAGATGCGGCAGATGTTGGCAGTACCGTCATGTCCGGCGAGTACCAGGTCGAGGTCGCCGTCGCCATCATAGTCACCCCAGGCGAGTGAGGCATTCTTCACACCCGGAAGATTCTGATTCGCGTCGAGCGTGAGGTTGCCCTCGCCGTCATTCTGATAGACTGAAGTTGTGAATCCCGAGCCCGTGTCTCCTGCGACCGCCAGGTCCGGATCCCCGTCTCCATCGTAGTCACCCCAGGCCATCGAATTCGATCCCTCGCTCCACACGCCGTCAAGAGACTGGTTCTGGTGGAGATAGGTGAACCCGAGGTAGAAGTTCTTGTACACCTCGGTCACATTCGTGCCCGGCTGGGTGATACTCGAGTTGCCGTGGAGCGCGAGGTCAAGATCCCCGTCGCCGTCCGTGTCGGACCACGCGGCATCTCCCTGCCATACGCCGGTCAACACCTCGGTCGAGGGCTCGAACCCCCGGTGCCCGTGAGCGACCATAAGGTACGGCTCGTTGGTGAAGTTCTCCTTGGCGTAGAACTCGGCCCACGGCCAATTGGGAGGCGGTGGGGCCTCGTCCTCGAGCTTGAGCACCAGGCTGAGGATGTCATCTGCCAGGAGGAGGTGCTCGATCTCCACATCATCTGTTACATCCCAGATGTACCAGCCGGGCGGGCTGATGCCGCCGATCGCATTCACCGAGATCGTCGGTCCGTGTGTCATGGGCTGGTTTATCCAGTTGATCGTTGTCTCGCTCCAGGAGTCGTCGTACACCTTATGCATCCCGTAGTTGACGACAGGGCCGCCCGAGCCGTACAGGTATAGATAGACCTTGGCCTCGTATACCGTGTCGGCATCAGGTATGCCGCTCACATCGAACTTGAAGTACCCGCGCTGGATCCCGTTCCAGTATCCAACGTGGATGTCCCAGTCAGTGCCGTAGTTCATCGGCGGGTTAGCCTGATCGACCCAGGAGTCATCATCAGGCTCGATGTCGATGCCGTATGAGGCCGCTGCTCCCGCGAGGAGCAGAAGTCCTGCAATGGCACCATGCCACCATCCGATTCCTCTCTGTCTACGCATTCTCCTTCCCTCCTGTTGCCGGGGAGCCCTCGAACTCCCCTTGGTTCGGTCTGCGGCCGGCGGCGCAGGACCGGCTCCTCTGATCGGAATGGCAGAGGCCGCGAGTAGTCTATCATAACGTTTCCATTCCTTCAAGAGAGAACGCCTGGGCTCTGTGCCGCCGGGTCGCTTCCACTTTCCTCTGCGGGGCCATCACTGCTCCCCGCGCACTATTCTGGTAAAGCAAGACCTGTGCCACGGGATGAATCCCTCCACTCCGTTTCTGCGTGACGATCATAACTTACTGTCTGCCCTTTTGTTACGATAGCCATGGACGCGAGGCGCAGGTATATGTGATGCCCGGCCGGGTGCGGTCTGGGTGCCGCACCTGCTGCTCGTCGGTCAGGGGCATCCTCATACCAGTCGGTGAGTTACGCGCCCGGAGAGGTAGTATCGGGTGTAGCCTGCACGCCGCAGCAGTCTAGATGTTCACGGCCGGATAAGGCTTCAATGGCCCTGATAGCCGAGGGCGGATCTCCGCGGCTCGGGGCTCGTCGCCGTCTCTTGGGTCATCGCCGGCTCGGGGCTCGTCGCCGTCTCCGGGATCAACGCTGGTTGACATGGCATCGATGTCTGAGGGGGAACGGAGAAGTGCTGTGGTCGATCGGGGAGAACAGGAAGTGGTGGCAGGTAGTGGTATCCTATTGCCTGCGGAACTTCTCTGGATCGATCCCGTACCGCTTCAGCTTGGTCTGGAGATTTCGTCTGTCCATACCTGCCTCCCGGGCGGACTGGGATATGTTGCCGCAGTTACGGAAGAGAAGATCCTCCAGGTAGTCGCGATCGAATCGATCGATGAGCACCTCTTTCGCCTTCCGGTAATCCATATGGTGCAGATCTTCTTCGGTCGGCTCGGTCCTTGGCGCCTCCACGGCCTGGACCACAGCCTGGGGCAGGCTCTCAGGAGCGATGGCTGTTTCGCACTCGATCACCACGGCTCGCTCGATTGCATTCTCCAATTCGCGCACGTTCCCCGGCCAGTCGTAGGACATAAGGAGGCGCATGGCGGCGGGTGAGATGCCGGTGAGTTCCCGGTCGTTCTCCGCAGCAAATCGCATGAGAAAGTGATCTGCAAGCTCCGGTATGTCGTCCCGCCGCTGGCGCAGGGGAGGAATGATGATCGGCACCACGTTGAGACGGTAGTACAGATCCTCACGGAAGGTCCCATCCTTCACCAGGCGTTCCAGATCCTTATTCGTTGCGGCGATGATCCTGACATCGACCGAGACGGTCTTTCGCCCGCCCACGCGCTCGAATTCCCGCTCCTGTAATACGCGCAGCACCTTGGCCTGGACGGCAGGGCTCATATCGCCGATCTCGTCGAGGAAGAGCGTTCCTCCGTCTGCTTGTTCGAACTTCCCGATCCGGCGGTCGACACCGGTTGCCGTTCCCCGCTCGATGCCGAAGAGTTCGCTCTCCAGCAGGGTCTCGGGCAGGGCAGCGCAGTTGATCTGGACGAACGGCCCCTGGGCGCGCGGGCCGTGATAGTGGATCGTCTTGGCGATAAGTTCCTTGCCTGTGCCGCTCTCCCCGAAGATGAGTACGTTGGCTCGGCTCTGGCACACTTTCTCTACGAGATCGTATACTTCCTCCATCCTCGCACTTCGGCCGACGATGTTCTCGAACCGATAGCGGCCCACTACCTCCTTGCGGAGAGCAATGTTCTCCTGGTCCAGACGCTCTTTGGCCTCCTTGAGCTCCACATAGATACGCGCATTCTCGAGCGCGATGGCAGCTTGGTTGGCGAACGCCGTAAGGAACTCGACATCGTCCGGGCCGAACATGTCGGACGCGCGTCGGTTGTCGAGATAGATCGTGCCGACGATCTCTCCCCGGATCTTGAGGGGAACGCAGAGTAGCGATCTGATGCCGTACAGAACGACGCTCTCCCGCTCCTTGAACTGGGCATCGGTCTGGGCATCTGCAGTAACGACGGGTTGTCCGCGTCGTGCCACATCTCTGATGATTCCGAGACTGATGTTACGCGCATCCTCGATCGTAGCCCGATCCATATTGCGCGCGACCCGTACGTCGAGAGTGCCAGTCTGACTGTCGAGGAGCATCAGGACGCCGCGCTCTGCACGCATTGTCTCGACGACGAGATCCATGACCTTGTCAAGCAAGCGATCGAGATCGAGGATTGAGTTCATAACCTGGCTGATCCGGTAGAGGGTCGCGAGCTCCTTCCCCTCCTTACGAAGCTTCGAGACGTAGGAATCGTCGGCGCCCTTCACGCCATCCCAGATTTTCGACGCTTCTCGTGCTGCACCGAGCTTCAGGAAAATAGTCTCGGCCTCTCCGAGATCTTCCCACCCTCGTTCTGTCTCCCCGGCATCTATCCTGTCCCATCCCGAGGCAGCCAGTGCGCGGGAGTGCTCGTACGGTGCGCCGGTCGACTGCAGAAGCTCAATGGCCTCATCGAACGCTTCACGGGCCTGCTCCCTCTCCCCGAGCGCACTCCATGTTGTGGCTGCGACGGTGAGCGCCTCACCCTTGAGTACAGGAATGCCGATCTGGCGGGATACATCCACCGCTTTCAGGGCCAGACGGTTTGCCTCGTCATCCTCGCCTCGGGCCAGGTGGTACTGTGCGAGACCAATGTGGGCGGCGACGAGCTCGTCGCGAGCGCCGACCTTTTCGGCGACCTCCAGTTGACGGGTGAACAGAGGTTGTGCCGCCTCAGTGTCGCCTCGGTCGAGGTGCAGCAGGCCGAGGAGTCCTGAGGCGTTGGCCTCTCTGAGCAGGTCCTTCATTCGCACGCAATCGCGGATGACACTGAGGTAGTGGTCGAGCGCATCGTCCCAGGCGCCCATCCGGTGGTGGAGTTGACCGAGGAGCAGGGAACACGCGACCGCCACGCCAGGTTCTCCAACATCCTTGCTCATGGCGAGCCCCTGGAGCAGCGTTTCGCGTGCCTGATCCCACGAGCCCATTCTCATCTGGATCGACCCCAAGTTGTGCAGTCCGATCACGGTCCCTCTCGAATCCCCCATTGCCTGCCGCAGCTCCAGCCCTTTCATCTGGAACTCAAGAGCCCGTTCATACTCTCCCCGCCGTTCGCATGTCAAACCGAGGTTGTTGTAGAGACGCGCGATCCCCTGGCGGTCCCCGATTCGTTCGGCGATCTCCAGCGCCTGAAGCGAGTAATCGAGGGCCTGGTCCAGTTCGCCTCTCCGGCTCGCGAGATTGCCGAGATTGTCGAGGAGAATCGCGATGCCGCGGACAGCGCCCACCTCCTGCATGATCTTCAGACCCTTTCGATAGTAGTCGGCCGCCTCCTCCCATCTTGCTGCTCTCGAGGCGCAGACCCCGAGGTTGATGTATGATCCCCCCACGTCGCGTCGTGCTCCAACCTTCTCCCTCAGTTCGAGCGCCTCGAGATGATATCTCGTCGCGCGCTCGTAGTCGCCTTTGTTGAGATAGATCACGCCGAGCAGATTCTGGGACTGGGCGAGCTCATAGAAGTGGTCGGTAGCCTCGACGAGCCGGAGTCCTTTGAGACAACTTTCGATTGCCTTCTCGTGTTCGCCCTGGCGCACGTATATCCACCCGATCTCGTTCCGCAGACGAGCCATCTCCGGTGTCTCGCTCTTCGCTCCGAGCCGCTGGATCCCCTTCCGGAGGGCTCTGTGGGCCTGCTCGTACTGTCCCTGTTGGAACCAGATGTGACCCAGGCGGCGGTGGATGTCGGCCACCGTCGCTGGTGGAGCCTTCAGGCGCTTGGCAAGAGCGAGCGCATCTTCGTTGGTCTTCACTGCCTCGTTATAGCACCCGGTCACATCGTAAAGTTCTCCCAACGTGAGGAGGATCTCGAGCCGATACTCGTCCCCGTCATCGCCGAGCAGGGCGAGGATGCGGCTGTAGTGCTCGATTGCCTCCTCGTTTGCGTAGGCGTTCGCCGCGCGTGTTGCAGCAACGCGGGAGTAGTGGAGCGCTTCCTCTATATCGCCTCCATTGTGGAAGTGATAGGCGAGGTCGCCGGCAAAAGCCTCATCGTCGCCACACGCCGCCCTTAGGAGATGTGCAAGTCTTCCGTGCAGTTCGCGTCTTGCGTCTTCGGAGATGCTTTCGTACACTGTCTGCTTGAGCAGGGCGTGGGCGAACTGATAGGTGATCGAGGCATCGGGCCTCCTCTCCTCGACTATGCCTACTCGCACGAGTTCGTGGAGGCAGTCGAGAAGCTCTTCTTCATCGCGCCCTACCATCTCGCGGAGTGTCTCTACCTCAATGTCCTTCCTGGCAATCGCTATCGCCTCAACGATCTCCTTTCGTGTCCTATCAAGACGCTCGAGACGTCGGCCTATTATCGTCCGTACCGTGCGGGGAACGGCGGGCACGCCGGGCCTGGAGAACTGCCACTGATGGTTCCGACGCACGAGCAGGCCTTCTTCGACCATGGATCGAAGCATCTCGACGCAGAAGAGTGGGTTTCCTCCGGTGCGCTCGAAGAGAAAGCCGGCGAGCTCGGCCGGAGGGTCGGCAGCTCCAAGCAGGGTGCTGATGAGAACCTTGATCTCGTCCTTCCGCATGCGCTCCAGTGTGATCTCCCGGACGTCAGTGCGCTCGGCGAGCCACGAGATGAGCTGAGCCACACGAGTCCCTCGTTCGCTTTCGTCAGCGAGGGGGAGCTCTCCTTTTCTGTACGTGGCGCAGAGCAAGATACGGTTCCGCTTCACGTTTCTCGCAAGGTAGCGCACGAACTCGACGGTCATCCTGTCTGCGAGGTGGAGATTGTCGATGAAGACTACGAGTGGCTGGTGGTGTGATGCCGCCGAGAGGAAGCGGGCGGCATCGTCGAGGAAACGGAGCCGCTCCTGCGCTGGCTCGAGCTCGGGCGGCTCCTCGATGTAGGCTAGATAGGGTTTCTCGCGGAGTTCGGGAACGAACCTGATGAGCGCTCTCGCATGCTGGTATACGAGGTCTGGATTTCTCGGTTCGACAAGTCCAACTGCCTGCAGTATGATGTCGCGCACCGCACCGTGGAGTTCTCTCTGTCCCTGAAAGCAGGTCGCTTCCAGGGTTGCGGCCCGCTCGAGCTGAGCGTTGAATTTGAACTCCTCGACGAGGCGTGATTTTCCAACGCCGACTTCACCTTCGACAAGAACTGTTCTTCCCGCCCCACCTGTCGCCTCTTCGAGTACGGACTGGAGAGCACGCAGTTCTTCCTCGCGGCCCACGAACTCCGCACTCATGATGTGATCAGAAGGGAGAGGAAGGACCGCCAATTCCTCATCACCGATGCTGAGCAGCCGATTCATCAACTCTGCAGCAGACTGGAAGCGGTGCGAGGGTCGCTTCTCCAGGAGCCGGAGAATGATCTCTTCGAGTTCTGTATCGACTTCTTCCACCTGCTCGCTGGGAGGTATGGGGGCGGTCTCGAGGTGCTGGCGAATGAGAGAGACCGGGCTGTCTCCCCTGAACGGGCAGATGCCCGTGGCGATCTCGTAGAGCACGACCCCCAGCGAGTACAGGTCGGTGCGGCGGTCGGCATACCGGCCCCGGGCGATCTCGGGTGCGATGTATTCGAGCGTACCGGCGAGGAGACCGGTCTGCGCTGTCTCCGTGACCCCGGCCCGGGCGAGATCGGCTATCCGTGCTGCCAGGCCAAAGTCCATGAGCTTGACAGCAGGTGTCTCTCCCTCCTGTACGAGGATGTTGCCGGGCTTGATGTCGCCGTGGACCAGCCCCTTGCCGTGTATGTATTCGAGGGTCTGGCAGATCTGGGTGAGCAGCATTGCCAGGGTCGGGTACTCGAGGCCGACACGAGCCAGGTACTCTGTGATAGTCCCGCCGGCTATGTGCTCCATGGTGAAGAAGGGAATGTCATCCTGGGTGACGCCGAAGTCGTACACCTCGACGATGTGAGGATGGCGGAGCCTGGTCATGGTCCTGAACTCGTGCCTGAAGCGCAGATAGCGCTCGCCCGCCCCGCCGAGGCGCGAGAGCATCTTGAGGGCCACGGTGCGCTCCTTGAGCAGATCCCTCACCCGATAGACCTCTCCGCTCCCCCCTTCGCCCATTTTCTCCAGCATTTCATACCGGTTATTGATGACCGGCCGTTCCATAGTGCGCTCCGTATGCTGACCGATGCAGGGTGCAGCAATCGATTTACTCGCTCCTCGCCATGTTACCATCCTTGTTCGGGCCTGTCAATTCACATGTACTGGCCCAGGAGAACGGCATAGGATTGGGGCATTCTGTGTGCGGCTCCGCCGTGTGCGGTGTTCGATCTGCACCTGGGTGGAGTGATTCAGAGGGGTAGATCGCACCCGGGAATGCGGCCGGGATCTTGATGTACGCTCCTGCCGACTCCGGGAGAGAGGGCGCAGGAAAAGAGAGAGCCCGCCCTGGACAGGGCGGGCTCTCGGGGTACTGCTGCGAATCCAGGCGCTACTTCAGCGTGACCATCTTGCGGGTCGCGGTGAAGTCCTCGGTCTCGAGGCGGTAGATGTACACACCGCTCGCGACCTCGCGCCCATGCTCATCCCTTCCGTCCCACGCGACGGAGTAGACGTTCGCCGGCTGCCATTCGTCCACTACGGTGCGGACGAGCTGGCCCACGATATTGTACACACCGAGCGTCACTCGTGAACCATGCGGCAGCGCGTAGCTGATCGAGGTCGTCATCTGGAACGGATTGGGCTTGTTCTGACCGAGGAAGTAGGTCTTTGGCGTCAGCAACAGATCATCGTCGCCCCCCGAGACGCCGGTGGACGAGGTCTGCGCTGTGAGACAGTCGTTGCCGGGATCCATGTCGCCGGCCAGATACGTGCAGACCTCGATGTCGTAAGTCGTCCCGGCTGGACCGGGTGTCCAGGCGGCGAACGTGAGCTGTTCCATGCTGTCCGGCATCAGATCGACGACTTCGAGGGAGTCGATGTAGATCTCCGTTCCCAGGGAGTCGATCATGCAGAACGTCCAGAACGTGGCATTTGCGGTCCCGTAGTTGGCCACAGTGGCCATCGGGTCGACCGGTACGCCGGGGATGACCGTGTCCGTCGGTGCATCGATAGAGACAACGGCCGCGTCCACGTAGGCGGCTGATGTCGAATCGATGCTGGCGGTCGCGCGGATCATCAGGTCCACACCCGGATAGTCGCCGTCGAGCGTGTTCCACTGGCTGCTGTAGTACGAGTAGCCGAGCTCGCTGATCGGCGCACCCGCGTCCATTGCAAGCTGCGGACTGCCTGCGGAGAGCGGGTGGTACGAGACCATGAAGCCTCTCGTCACCTCGAGCGGGTGCGACGTAAGGTCGACTCTATACCAGTCGTCCGTGACACTGACCGTCACGGTGTCGCGGAACAGCTCCGAGACCCCGACCGAGTCGTAGACGACGGCGATGAAATCGCCTGTGTAGTCCATGACATAGTAGTCGAGGTACTGGAGGTATATCGGGGTGTAGTACGCGTCGAACCAGTTGCCGTACCAGTTCATTGACTGGGCGATAGTGGCCTCCGGCGTGCCGTCATCGTACACGTACTCATAGGAGTCGCCGCACCAGACGTTCGCCGTGATCGTGTCATTGGAGGCGACACCGTCAGAGATATCTCCGATCGATACGGTGATTGCGTAGGCCATGTCCGCCGCATCAGGTGTCCAGGGATCGAACGACGCTATCGTCACATCCCCGGCCGCCAGGGCCGCGATATTGACCGTGTCGCAATACGCAGTTCCGCCGACGGTATCGATCTGGCAGATGACATCGAACTGCTGTGTCCCGATGCCGAAGTTCTCGACCATCGCCTCAGGGGTGTACGTGGAGTCGACGAGCACCCAGGGATCGGGTACTTCGAGGGATATCACTCCGAGGTCGACGACAGTCGGCCACACGACTCTGATGTCGTCGAGGTACCAGTTCTCTGCCCAGTTCCCGAGATACTGCCACGCGATGTAAATCGTGTCTCCGGCGTAGCTTGTCAGGTTCACCGTATCGGCTGACCAGACGAAGTCCGAGGTCCCGAATGGGTCCCATGACCACTCCTGGACATATGCCGTGGTGTCGGTAGGGTCATCTGCGGTCGACACCTTGACGTAGTTGAGGTGCGTCGCGTAGCTACACCAGGAACAGGTCTTCCGGAAGATGAGCCCGACCGCCACAGGACCTGAGCTCAGATCGATCGCTGGGGAGATGAGCCACTCGTTCTGCATCTCAGCCGGCAAGCCATACGGCACGAACGCGGCGCCCTCGCCCCAGAAGGGATTCCCCGTTGTCTGGATCCAGGTGAGCCCGGCAGGGTCTGTTCCATAGTTGAGGGCGATCCAACCATCGGGGATCCATGTTCCGTCGAATCCCTCGCCCCCGCCGGCCGAGGTGATAAGAGGAGACATCGGCGTCACTCCCTGGTCCTCCCTCGCAGAGGGGAGGAGCCTCCATTCATGGGGAGTGGCTCGCTCCGCATTGATCGGTGCCGCCCACACAATGAGACATCCGACAACTACGAGGACAGTTGAAAGGCGCACGGCCAGTCTCATGGGCGAAGTCCTCCTTTTTTATTCGGCATCCTGGGTGTGTGATCGATGCGAACTGTCTTCTGCCCAGCGTCCGAACCCCTCCAACCGTAATTAGCTCGTCAGTGCCCCACCTCCTTTCCGTGGCGACCCATTACACATCTCCGGCCCGCACTCGAATGTAATAGCACTAGCCGGATGAAGGTCGTCCAATGAGTAGCGCTTCGCAGGCTGAACTATCACGTGTGGTCGACGTCTCCCCCCTGGGGCAGAAAAGTCAAAACGTCGGCCTCGCTCCTGCGGCCGACGTTACCCCCCGAACCTCAGACCCTGACCTTCTTCTCACCGCGCGCCGACCGCGCTTTCCATAATCTTAATGGGAGTCGCTCCTTCTGTCAAGTGTTCTTACTATCATTCCTCTCCGTGAGCGATATCTATGACCGCGATGAGCGAAGTCTCGATCTGCAACGACTCGCGTGCGGGCCTATGGCCTTGCCATCACAGGGCCTGCGCGGAAAGAACGTGCCATGCCGCAACTGGGTAGTCGGACACAAGAGCCCCGCCACTGGGCGCTTAGAAGGATACGGCGAGCGAGATCCGAAGACCGGGTTGAGATAGCGTCGGCGATAGGGACAGCGAAGGGATACCGTTCTCCTCGAAGCCGTACAGATGGGCATCGACGTACGCATCGGCAATGGAGAGTCCCCAGATCAGCCCGCACCACCACAAGTAGTCGTACCGGCGTTCGAAGTGATGTTCGTAGTCGAGGTACGCGGAATGATCGTTCGTATGCTGATACCGTGCCCAGCTATCCGTGGTCTCGATATGCTCGAGGAGAAGCTTAGTGAGTACGCCAGTCTGCGCGGCAAAGAATGCGAGTCCACGGAGGGTGTTTTCGGTATACAGCTGTCCGCCTCCCGGGATGATGGCGGATGCGAACATCGCCCAGAGAGGCGATTTCGTGGGTAGGGGACGATCCGGGAGATCGATTTCGGGGAGGCGGAGGGAGACGTGTGTAGATTCATCCGGGGATTGCTGGAGGAGGGGTGTGGTACACGATGCGCCAGAGACGAAGAAAGGGAGTACGACGAATGCCAGGCAGGCACAGCGGGAGGCACAGACGGACATCGGGTTGCGCCGGTCCATCAGTCAGTTCCTCCTTCCACAGCCGCCTGGGGGATGAGCACGATTTCGATGCGGCGATTCTTTGCCCGGCCTGACTCCGTTCTGTTACTTGCGACTGGGCGATATGCGCCGTACGCCACTGCCTCCAGTCGCTCGGGATCGATATCCAGCTCGTTCTGAAAATGGCGTACCACGTGTGTGGCTCTCGCTGCAGAGAGCTCCCAGTTCGTGGGGTAGCGCTCCCTCAGCCGGGGACCGATCCGGACATTGTCGCTGTGACCCTCGACCGATACAGTATGGCCGGGAAGCCCGGTGAGGATGGGGCCGAGCCGATCGAGCACCCGTTTACCTTCATCGGCAAGTTCCGCCTCCCCTGACTCGAACAGCAGGTCGTCGAGCAGCGTCACCGAGAGCCGCCCCGCCGCCCGTCTGACTTCGGCACCGCCGTCTGCGATCTCATCGCGGAGTGTGGCCTCCAGGTCCCTGGTCACAGCATCCATGTCAGGTCGGCTCTCCGGCGCATCTCTCGAGACGAGGGGCATTCCTCGCAATTCCGACACGAGATCGACAAACATCGCATTCTCGCGGAGCAGGGCATCGTTTTCGGCAAGGGCTGGACGGTATTGACGGTCATAGACGACGTAGCCGAAGATGACCAGTCCGATGGCGGCGAGCCAGCCCACCACACCTAGAACTCTCACGGATCTCTACCTCCATCGTATAGTGTCGTTCCACCGCTCAGTATCGCTCTGCCGCTGGATGTCGCTCCACCGCCAGACAGTGCTTTCCGGCGGGAGAGACCGGATCCTCATCGTCGGTCCGCGATCAGCGCCACGGCATCTATCTCCACCTTGACATCTCTGGGAAGCGATGCCTCCACTGTACTCCTTGCTGGAGGCAGTTGTTCGAAGAATCGGCTGTACACTTTGTTCATCGCCTGAAAGTCGTCCATATCGGATAGATAGACAGTGGTCTTCACTACGTTCGGAAGGTCTGACCCGGCGGCGATAAGCACGCTGGCGAGATTGCGCAATACGCGGTCTGTCTGCTCGGCGATGCCGCCGCCGACAACCTCGCCCGTCGCGGGGTCGATAGGGATCTGCCCGGCGGTGAATACGAAAGGACCGGCCACGATCGCCTGACTGTATGGGCCTATCGCCGCGGGCGCCTGTGAGGTGTCAACGATCTTCCGATCCATCTTTTCCCTCCATACTGTCATTCGAGTTGGGCTGGTATAGAGAATGTTCAGGGTGAGGCAGCATATCGCCATAATGCTACCCAGGTGTGGAGATGTCAAGGCCGTTGTGAGCTGGATTCTGGGCATTCTGGGCGGACTCCGGATCATCTACCCTCCTGATCGGATCTGGGTGGCGGGAGCTTGCTCGCCCGTAGGCCTCGTTGCTGCGCTGTGAGTAAACAGGAGACCCAACCTTGACAAACTTGATACTGTCGGTTAGTCTTTTCATGGGGTTGTAGCGCCGCCTGCGACAACGTCATGGATCGTCTCTTTCGGCCTATCGACGCGTACCTCAAGGAGCGACAAATGGTGAGCTGGAACATCGGACAGCATAGACCGCCCGCACGAAACGCATGTCCCGGATGGCTCAAAGCCGGGATGTTGGTTGTGCTTGCGCTCTCGGCAGCACTTCTCATGGGCTCGCCCGGGTGCAGGCTCGGAGTGTGAGGGAAGACGGGGCGCGTGGCCAGTGTGGCCGCGCTTGCGGCCTCGCCGCAGGAATATGCAGGTGGTGTGGTGGTGGTCTACGGGATGCTGCGGAACGCAGGGACGAACTACTTCACGGATCTTGACCTCGTGCTCGAAGACTGGGGCGGGGCGAAGATTCCTGTGAGGCCGTGGGTGCCGCTCGAGGTGCCACCTCATCGCCTTCAGGAGGAGAAGGAGCGGCCGCATGTGCTGAGCGATTTCCTCAACAAGACGCTCCTCCTCAAGGGCAGACTGGTGGAAGAGAAGGAGGAGGGTGAGCCCATCTTTGCGCTGGAGGTTCTTTCCGCCATTGTCGTGGGCGGGGCAGAAGAGGAGAAATGATGAGGAGAGGTTTTGCTCAAGGGCCTATGGTGGCTGGCGTAATCTGTGCCGTCCTCTGTGGTATGGCGTTCGGCATGCCTCCGCGTCCGGGGCTGGACATCTCCGATCCGACCCATGCGATCAGGGGAATGGAATCGCCTGTCCTCAGCCATGTCACGGTGGAGATGACTGCCGAAGGGTTACCGGTTCTCTCTCGGACCTGCCCGGTCCAGGGGACTGAATACTATCCGGTTCTCCTGATCGACTATACCGATCTGGCATTTACGTACTCCCGGACGAACTTCCAGCGTGAGCTGTTCGATGGCCCGCACGCTACCGGGACGATGCAGGAGTACTACCATGAGGTCTCGTACGGAGCGTATACCGTCGATGGTGATGCCTATGGTTGGTACCACGCACCGTATGATCGATCCTATTACTCATCAGGGGGGAACTGGGGACTGGGGATCAGCGACTATCCGAATAATGCCGCCGGCCTCATCGTCGCCGCGCTGGAGCTGGCTGACCCGGGAGTCGATTTCTCTCTATTCGATAACGACAACGACAATCAGGTCGACGCGCTCATCGTGATCCACGCGGGAGAGGGCGCTGAGGGCTCGGCGAGCGGGTACGATATCTGGTCACACAACTGGGAACTCTCCAACTGGACAGGTGTGAGTGCGTACGGGACCGACGATGGTGTGATCGTAGACAGATATCTCATCTGTCCGGAGATAAGTTCTGTTGTCGCCGACGGGATGATCGAAATCGGCGTCATCTGCCATGAGTTCGGCCATGCCCTGGGCCTGCCGGATCTGTACGATACAACGCCGGCCACGTGGCCGGATTCCGATGGGATCGGAAATTACGGGTTGATGTCAACTGGAGCGTGGGGAGGTAATGGCAACACTCCTCATTACCCGGTCCATCTCTGCGCCTGGTCTAAGAAGTTCCTGGGATGGATCGATCCGACTGTCGCTACTGCGGATCTGTTGGGTATCTCGTTCCCTCCCGTCGAGACGGCAGGCGATGTGTACATGATAGGTGCGTCGAGTCCGTCGGACACAATCGAGTACTTCCTGCTCGAGAACCGACAGCAGATCGGGTTCGATCAGAGCTACCCCCCGGGATCTCACGGTCTTCTCATCTGGCACATTGACGAGACCGTTATCGCAGCCGGTCTCCCCAGCAACACAGTCAACGGCGACAAGGATCACAAGGGGGTCGATCTCGAAGAGGCCGACGGGCTCAACCACCTTGATGACTGGTCCAACTGGAACAGGGGAGATGCCGGGGATTTCTATCCCGGCAGCACAGAGAACCGGACGTTCGATGCGTTCTCTAATCCGAATAGTAACGCCTATGATGGAAGCGATACTGGCGTATCCGTGTGGGACATCAGCGAGGATGGGGACGTTATCACCTGTTCCGTGGCGATCGGCACGGACTTGTACGAGCCGAATGACAGTCTGTCACAGGCATACGGCCCGATAAATCCGCCGGGAGAGGCCTATATCTCTTATATCTTCAGCGAAGATGATGTGGATTTCTACTGGTTCAGCGTTGGAGCGGACGATACGATCGACGTTCATCTCGATGTTCCCTCCGGCCTCGACTATAACCTTGAGCTCTGGAGGGGTACAGCACTCGTTGCCACGTCGGCAAATGGAGTGGGAGAGGACGAGGATATCAACTGGCATGTTGGGACATCTGGTGATATCTTCTATGTGAGGGTATTCGGGTATGAGGGCTCGTGGTCTGCCCAGGAACCATATTCCCTGACAACCACTTTCATGGACATCACGCCGCCTTCACTCGGCATTGCGTTGCTGCACAACTCGTTCCTCACGCGGTATCTGGACGTCTGGGTGGTGAGTGACGAGCCGCTCGCAAGTGGTCCGACAACGACGGTGAGGGTCGATTCTTCCGAGACCGTGTTGCAGATGGATGAGGTGGTGCTCCAGACCTACCAGGGCGATTATCGGTTCGCAGAGGCGGGATTTGCGACGATCGAGGTAGGTGCCGCCGATTCAGCAGGGAACGACACAACACGGACGCGCTCA
>LJUI01000063.1 GCA_001303705.1 candidate division TA06 bacterium SM23_40 | reverse complement strand
ATCTTTCCTGCCTATTTCATCGTTCTCGTTGTGACCTATTCGGCTCTGCGCTGGTACTACCGCCGGCGATTCGGGATCGTCTATCCCTCTCTGAGCAGCGACTGACAGGTGGGTCAAGGAGATGAATGCGGGAAGACCGTCCGTAGTTGCTCAGGAACGCCTCACACTCAGTGTTCTCTCGCTCCTGTTCCTCGTATCGGCCGGGGCGTGTCGGGGGGCAGAACAGCCGGCTGACTCGCTCAGCCTGGTGGTCGAGTGGGGGCTCGACTTCGCATATCACGAAGAATACGAAGATGCCATGGAGATGTTCAGGCAGGCCGAGCGGTTCGATCCCGGGGGTCCGGCGAGCCCGTTCTTTCAGGCCGGGCTGCTCGAGATGCGCATGGTCGACTACGGAACTGATGATGGCGAAGAGGAGTTCATGGCACTAATAGGAGAGACGATTCGGCGTGCATCTGGACAGCTCAAGGACGATCCAGAAAACGCCTGGAGCCACTTCTTCCTGGGAAGCGCATATGGCTACCGGGCGACGCACCAGGTAAGGAAAGCTCGCTACTTGTCTGCATTCAGGGACGGAATGCGCGCGATCGGATCCCTGGGACGCGCGGTGGAATGCGACTCGACGCTATACGATGCCTACCTCGGGCTGGGCGGATATCACTACCTCAAGACGAAGCTTGCTCGCTTCCTGACATGGCTTCCGTTCGTCCCGGATGATCGCGAGCGCGGCATGGAGGAGGTGCGGCTGGCGATGGAGCGGGGGAAATATGCGAGGATCGCGGCGCAGGATGCGCTTATCTGGTTCCTCGTCGAGGAGCAGAGACATGAGGAAGCGGTCGCTCTGGTCTCTGATCTGGTTGCAGCCTATCCGGATTCCCGCACGTTCGCCTGGTCCTCTGCCAGAGTGATGGAGGCGAAGGAAGACTGGCAGCGGGCTGAACAGGCGTGGCGTCGCCTGCTGGAACTGATCTTAGAAGACGAAAAGGCGAGCTCGAGTCTCAATCTGGTCACGTGCCGCTACGGTCTGGCCGAGGCGCTGTATGAACTCGAGAGGTATGATGAGACCCTGGAAGAGTGCCGCGCTGTGCTCATTCTCGCCAGGAACCCGGATCCGGATAAGCGGTTTGCCCAGATAATCGAGCAGGCATGGGATCTGCTGAGACGGACGGAGGAGAAGATCGCCGAGATCGGGACAGGTGAGAAACTCGTGGGAGAGCGATGATGGACTCAGACTTCCAGCTTCTCTGTCTCGAGCAGCGCGTGGCGGAAGCGTTCGCCATCACGCTGCGGACTCGTGGAAGCCCTTGTCTGGTGGATGAATGCCTCCAGTCGCGTCTCTATGCTCAAGTCTTTCTGCCCGTCGTAGCTGAGGTTGAGCCAGGGAATCGACGGGAAGTGCTCGCGCAGTTGCTTCGAGATAGCAGCGACAATCATGCCGGGCATACAGGTGAAGGGCATCACGTTGACGATCCCGGAGACCCCGGATTCGATGAGTTCCACGGACTTGCCGACGCTGAGGATAGCCTCTCCCCCGAATGACGCATGGAGGTAGGGAGCCGCCTTCTCGAGGATTCGCTCTGTGGGCGGCTCCTGCCCTGACTCCAGAAGGTCCGATGCCAGTTCGACGAGGCGGCGCTCGTCCAGCCTCTGGAATAGATTCTTGAGCCAGACCTTCAGGGCCTTCGGCCAATTGCCTTCCGACAGACTGTCTTGCTTGCATCTGTAATTGGTGTAGTAGAACCACTCGGCGATCGGTGCGAGTGAGACTTCGCCTCCGAGAGCTTCTATGCGGCGGATGAGCTCGCTATTGCTGAAGCTGTTCGACCGTATGTAGATCTCACCCACGATGCCGATGACCGGCCGCCGCGCCGTGCGGCTGATCTGGAGCCCCCTGAACTCCTCCGCGATCTCTCTCATCGTAGCACTCAAGGTGTTGCCTCCCGCTTCGACCTCACGACAGATCTTCCTGAGGGCGCGTGCATAGAGACGGTCGGCACTGCCCGGTACTCTCTCATAGGGCCGCGTCTGATGGAGAAGCTTGGTGAGGATGTCGGTAGCCACTACTCCCCTCCACCCCAACTTCTGGAATCCCCTGCCAGCGAGCTCGACCTTAGTATATGCGTCTCCCGACCCCGGAGTGATAAGAGTCAGGTCTCTCAGTCCCAGCTCATCGAGGAGCATCCGCTGGAGCCTGTGATACTGGCCGAACCGGCACGGGCCGTCAGCGGTCGCCATGAAGAAGGCACTCCGGGACGGATCGAAGTGCGGATCCCGGAGCTTCTTCAGGAAATCGCCCGTCGTGAGGAGGAACGGGAAGCACTCTCTGCCTGAGGTGTACTGTCTGCCGAGCTGAAGGGTCTCTTGGTCGGAGGGGGGCAGGGCGTGCGCCTCGACTCCGCACGCCCGGTACGCTGCTGCAATGACGAGCGCGTGATCAGCCATCCGTGGTATGTATATGGCGCGGCCGTCCCTCTCCACCGGGCTGAGCGTTCGCCCGGGCTTTTGGACTGGTGGCGGAGGGGGGCTGCGCCTGGCTCCCTCAATGCTGTCGAAGAACGCCTCGCACCGGGTCACGATCCCGGCATCTGCTGAGTGTTCATCTATCTCTAATTGCAGGAATGGCTTACCACCAAGAACTTCACGAACCAGGTGAAGAATGAATGAGTCCGGACCGCACTTGAAATTCGTCAGATAGACCATCTGGAGCCGGGGTGTTCGTGCGACGAGTTCCGCTGCCGCCAGTATCTTCTGGCCGTACCACCAGTACATGTCAGGGTAGCGATCAGAGATGTCGATCTCCTCGAGGGGGAGAAGGTCGATGGGTATCGCCAGGGCACCCAGGTCGGCGAGCTTCCGCGGCAGATCGAGGTTGATCCCCCGGTCACACCCGTTATACGCGCGGCTGATGATGACCACTGCCCGATCCCACTTGTGAAGCTCGTCCAGGATCTCCTTCCCCTTTTGCATGCGATGTTCGCGGAAGAGGCGCTGCTGTCGATTGCCCTCATCAATGGCATGGTGGAATTCGCCTGACGAGGCCCCGACATAGTGCGCTATCGGTTCGAGATCTTTCGCGAGGCGCTTCGCAGAGCTGCCGAAGTGGACCGGCGGAGTGAGGAGTTCGACGCCCAGCCCGGTGCCCTCGAAGGCGGCGCGGATCACATACGGAATCGCCTGGACGATGGGACAGAGGTAGTTCTGTACGAACCGCTTCTCACTCATGTCCTGGTTGATTATGCTGGGAAGGAAGATCGCATCCACGTCCGACTCGGCGAGGTGGAGTACGTGGCCGTGGACGACTCGGGCAGGGAAGCAGGTCTCGGCCACGCTCGACTCGATGGATCGGCGGATGAGCGGCCGGGTCGACTCCGGCGAAAGCACGACCTCGCACCCCAGGGTCTCGAAGAAAGAACGCCAGAACGGGAGAAGCTCGTAGAAGCTGAGCGTCCTCGGTATCCCGATCCGGGGCCTGCCGCCCGTTCTCGACCCTGATGCCGATGACGAGAGTGAGCCGAGGAGCATCTCCTGGCGTTCCGCGAACAGGTCCGGGATGTCGCGTTCCTCTTGTTTGGCGCCGGTATCGATCTCGAATCGCTCACATCGCGTGCCATAGTACCGGGGCCGTTCTCCCTGGAACGTAACCTTTCTGATCTCACACGTGTTCTCACATGCCTTGCAGACGACAGTGGTCGACTCATAGGTGCGCGTTGAGAGGTCAAACCCCTTGAAGGTCGTCTCTTCTTCTGGATGAGCATCCGCCCACTCCATCGCCAGGATGGCGGCTCCGATCGCTCCGGTCACGTCATGATGCGGCGGCACCGTGATCGATTTACCGGTGACATCCTCGAAGGCTTTCACCACTCCTCGGTTCCAGGCAACACCACCCTGGAAGAATATCCTTTCCCCGATGCGTCGCTCGCCGACGACTCTATTGAGATAGTTATGGACAATCGAGTAGGAGAGCCCCGCGACCAGGTCGTTCAGCTCAGCGCCGCGCTGCTGATGGTCGATCAGATCCGACTCCATGAAGACCGTGCAGCGATCACCCAGGTCCGCCGGCGTGTGGGCAGCGAGCGCTCGCGTTCCGAAATCCTCGACGATGTCGATGTTCAGTTTTTCGGCCTGTTCTTCGAGGAACGATCCTGTTCCTGCGGCGCAGACCTTATTCATAGTGAAGTCGACGACCGCTCCGCGATGAAGTCCGACATACTTCGAATCCTGTCCGCCGATCTCGAATATGGTATCGACCGTGGGATCGATCTCTATGGCTGCCACGGCCTGCGCAGTGATTTCGTTGCGCACGACATCCGCGCCGACGAAGTCCCCTGAGAGGTAGCGCCCTGATCCGGTCGTGCCGATGCCATGCACCCGCACCCGATCCCCGATCTCCTCGCCGATCTCTGCCAGCCCACGCTGGACTGCAACCAGCGGCCTGCCGGCAGTGCGGAGGTAGCGCCTCGCAACGACACGCTTCTGCCTATCGATGGCGACGACATTAGTGGAGAGGGAGCCGATATCGACCCCGATGAATACGTCTTCGATCATACCGTCGGGGATGCTGTGTACCATCGTGTAGGCGGTCCGCTCATTCTCCTTCTCATAGTCGACGTGATGGGGAACCGTACTGCCGGAGAGACAGAAGGGAGTCTCTCCGGTCCGGCTGGAGGCTGAGGAAGGGATTGCTCCCGTGGTGCCCAGCCAGTCGAATCGGGGCGGCCGGAGCTCTGCCGATCGCACGGTCTGTAAGACAGCACCGATAGCCCCCATCGATGCGTGGTACCGGGGAATGATCAGCTCGCCGGGAGAGAGCCCGAGAGCCTGCTCGAAGGCCCTTACCACGCCCTTATTGGCCGCGACTCCACCATGGAAGGAGATCGGCGGAGTGAACTCCTTGCCGCGGCCGACATTGGAGAGGAAACTCCTGGTCACTGCGTGGCAGAGGCCGGCGACGATGTCATAGTCGGGAGTTCCGATCTGCTGCAGGTGGATCATATCGGACTTGGCAAAAACGCTGCACCGGCCTGCGATGCGCGGGGGAGACGTAGAACGCAGGGCGAGCGCGCCGAACTCGTCTTCGATCGATATCCCCATGCGGCTTGCCTGCTGGTCGAGGAACGATCCGGTGCCCGCCGCACAGATCGTATTCATGGCGAAGTCACGGAGGCCCACTGTGCCGGTCGCCGGGTCGGGGTCGAGGATGATCAGCTTAGAATCCTCTCCGCCCATTTCGATCACAGTGCGAACGTCCGGGAGGAGCCTCGCAGTGGAGGCGGCCTGCGCCACGATCTCATTGACGAAGTGACCGTTACTCAGACTGGCGATCAACTTCCCGCCCGAGCCGGTCGTGGCAACGCACGCGATCCTTTCCGGAGGGAACCGGAGAAGAACATCGGAGAGGACGTGGATCACTGTCTCCACCGGCCGCCCATTGGTACGGGTATAGTGTTCCTCGAGGACCTCTCCTGTCCGATCGATGACCACCGTGTTGATGCTCACGGAGCCGGCATCGATCCCGAGGTACACATCACCACTGCTGTCGGCCGCCAGATCTTCGCGCATTCAGATTCTCTCCCGCTCGGACTGGTTCACTGACCGTTGTTGACTGACCATTCTAGATAGTAGCGACAAACTTCTACCAGAGGGAATCTTGACTGTCAAGTCCAAAAGGAGTCGCAAAACAGACTAATCCCGCCGTCTGCATGCGAGAATGATGCACCATGCGAGTCCGCCGTACAGCACCAGACATCCGAATACGAGCATCAGAATAGCGGAGAGGCTGAGCATCAGTGTATCTCCTTGCAGTTATCAATCCGATTCCGACTCCGATCCGGTACGGGCTGCGGCTTCGAGGTCTCCGGGCGAACGTCTGCTCCCCACCATGAGGATAATGGCCAGGATGAGGCATGCGAGGACGAGGCCCCACCCTCCGAGGGCGAGCGCCCACTGCGGATATCCCTCATAGGGGACCCTGAAGCGTTCCCATGCAATCCTGCCCAGTGAAATGACGAGTATGAGGGGCGTGATAACGAGTATACAGACGTCCCACCAGATGCCGACTCTGAAGTCAGAATGCGGGTTGACGAGACTGCGGAACCGCCGGGTGCCGTACAGGTAGCCGACGACAATGCACTCGAGCAGTCCCACGGTGGCGAGCCCGAAGTTGGTGAGGAAGTGGTCAGCAATGTCGAGCCAGTACAGACCGGCCCTGGTGGTAAAGACGATTCCGCCGATGAAGGCCAGAAGACAGATGCCGATGACTATATACCTCCGGGGTATGTGCCATTCGTCCTCGATCCCTGCCACCCCCGCCTCGACGAGCGAAAACGCGGAGTCGATCCCGAGGGTAAGGAGGAGGATGAAGAAGAGGATACCGAACACCGGCGCCAGGGGTAGCAAGCTGATGGCGGTGGGGTATGCGATGAACGCCAGGCCGATGCCCTGCGTTATCACCTCGCTCACGGGCTGGCTATTCTGGAACGCCAGGTAGCCGATGGTGCTGAAGACGGCGAACCCTGCGAAAAAGCTGATACCCGCATCGGCCAGACTGGTGATGAAGGCGTTGTTGTTCACATCCGAGGTCTTGGGGAGATAGCTCGAGTAGGCGATGAGGACGCCGAACCCGAGGCTGAGGGTGAAGAAGACCTGGCCATATGCGGCGAGCCAGACCCTCGGATTGAGGAGCTGTCCGAAGTCGGGAGTGAGGTAGAACCGCAGGCCCTCGATGGCCCCCGGCAGAGTGAGCCCGCGCACGACGAAGACCCCGATCAGTATGACCGGGAGCGGGACCGTCACCATGACCACCTTTCCGACTGACTTCACTCCCTTGAAGATGGCGAAATAGATCGAAATCCAGGTGAGGGCCAGCCCGACCAGGATCGGCCAGCGCAGGCCGCCGAGCTGGCCCGGACCTTCGCCGCTCTGGAGGAAACGCTGGAAGAAGAAACTGGCGGTATCTGGCTGCCACGAGAGCTTGAGTGAATAGGCGAGGTAGCAGAAGCACCACGCCATGATCACCGCGTAGTAGATGACGATGCCGAAGCCGGTGAGGATCGCCCACCATCCCAGCCACTCCCACCCCTTCCTGATCTTCCAGAATGCGAGGGGAGCGCCGGCCTGCATTCGCTGTCCCAGGCCATACTCGAGAATCATGAGCGGGATGCCCGCGGTGAAGAGCGCGACGAAATAGGGAATGAGGAAGGCCCCGCCGCCGTTCTCATAGCAAACATATGGGAACCTCCAGATGTTCCCCAACCCAACGGCTGAGCCTATGGCAGCGATGATGAAGATGGGGCGACTGCTCCACCGGTCTCGTCCCATTGCAGTCCTCCTCTTCAAGGCTCGAGGCCAACACGGAGTTCAGTCTTAGGCGCGTGTACTCTGCACATGCAGTGTACATTTGCAGACGATACTCGCTCATCATACCTTCCTCTGTGAGAGGTGTCAAAGAAAAAATGCCCGAGGCACCTGGTCGCGTCGGTGTGATGGCTGTACCGTCGGGCTTCTTCACCACGGAGAACTTGACACAGACGATGGGCGGCAGTACACTCAACTCTCTGAACGGAGATGGTTGACCAGACCGACAGGGGAAGGACCATTCTCCCTCCTGTCCGGCCGGAGATGGGTGCGATAGAGAGAGACTGATTGCAGCGATCCTCCGATCTGCATAACTAGCGCGAGGAGAGTCACATGGAACAGCACGTGAAGGTTGTCGCCGTCCTCGACCTGGTCGTGGGCGGCATTCAGCTTCTCAGTACCGTCCTGGCCGCGTTCATCCTCATGCTGATGGGGAGCGGGCTCTTCTTCTATTGCGAGGACGAAGTGCCGCCCCTGCTGGCATTGGTTCCCCTGCTCGTTCTTCTCGTCTCCTGGCTCCTCGTCACAGGCTGCGCCTGGATCATAGCCGGCATCGGCCTTCTCAGGCTGCGGCCCTGGTCCCGTGTGCTCCAGATCGTCCTGGCCATCTTGAGCCTGCTCTGGTTCCCGCTGGGGACCGCATTCGGCATCTACTGCCTGTGGGTTACGCTCAGCGCTGAGGGGGCGGCCCTCTTTTCCAGGGCGGGGGAGGCGGGGTCCTAGGGAGGCAGAATCCTCTTGACACGTCGCTATAATAGATGATACCATTAGGAATGTCGTAGTAGGCAGCAGACCCAGGATTTGGCGGGCAGGTCCATTTCGCGGACGAGACTGGCCGGCAGGTCCGCATAGCCGCCACGGCGGCACTGTGTGGACGTTTCGTTTTTCTCAGCTATGGGGCTGAGTCGGCGTTACTGTCGCAGGCCGCGTTCCGCTTTGATCGAGGACCCCTGGTTAAGGGGTGTATTTGTAGAATAGGAGAGGGTGTGGCGCTCGTACTCTCGATACTGGTTCTCCTGGTCCTTCTCGGGGTGGCGGAGAACGCCATCAACCTGTGTAATCTGCGGAAGATCCCGATCCGGATCCATGTCAATGGATCGCGCGGGAAATCTTCTGTCACGCGTCTCATCGCCGGCGGACTGAGGGCTGGAGGCCTCCGGACGCTGGCGAAGACAACGGGGACTCACCCCAGGCTCATCTTCGAGGACGGGACCGAGCGGGAGATAGAGCGTGTAGGCAAACCGAGCATCCGCGAGCAGCTCGCGATCATACGAAGGGCGGTGCGGCGAGGGGTCGATGCCCTCGTCGTCGAATGTATGGCTGTCCGGCCCGAGCTTCAGCTCATCAGTGAACGTCGGATGATCCGTTCGACAGTGGGGGTGATCACGAACGCACGACCGGACCATCTCGACGAGATGGGTGGCTCGGTCGATGCTGTTGCGGCATCCTTCGCCGGGGCGATTCCCGAGGGCGGAGCAGTCTTCACGACAGAGGCAGAGCGGTTCGGCATATTCCGCCGCTCCGCGACCTCGAGCGGCGCCACGGTCTACCTCGTCGAGCCGGCATCGGTGAGCGACGATGAGATACGCGGGTTTCATCACCTCGAATGGAAAGAGAACGTGGCACTCGCGCTCGCCGTCTGCGGCCACCTGGGGATCGATCGCACCACAGCCCTCGCCGGGATGCAGGAGGCCAGACCCGATCCGGGTGTTCTCAAGGCGTATCGCATCCAGTTCTTCAATAAGGAAATCCTCTTCGTCAACGCCCTCGCTGTGAACGACCCCGAGTCGATCTACCTCATCTGGGACAGACTCCATCTGCAAGCTGACCCCTCGCATCAGACGATCGTGATCTTGAACTGCCGCGCTGACCGCATCGAGCGGTCGAAGCAGATGAGTGAGCTGATCGCCACCAGGATCACAGCCGATCACTATCTCCTCACGGGCGAGCTTACGAAAGCCGCCTTCGATCACGCTATCGCTTTTGGCGTATCGCCGTCGCGGATCGAGGACCTGGGAGGCATGAGCGTTGAGGAGGTGTTCGAACGAGTGACGTTTCTGACGAAGGGGCAGTCCACTACATTCGCGATTGGGAACATAGTCGGCCTGGGTGAGCGGATCGTCCAGTTCTTTGCCAACAGGGGCGAACAGATTGATTATTGAAGCCATAGGACTCGGGCTGTTCATCAGCCTGCTCTTTTCCGAGACGCTCGGCCTGGCTGCGGGCGGGATGATCGTGCCGGGGTACATGGCTCTCGCCCTGGGGGAGCCCTGGCGCGTCGCCGGCACTATCGTAGTAAGTCTGGTCACATACCTCTGCGTCCGACTCCTATCCAACTTCATGCTGATCTATGGCCGCAGGCGTATCGTCATCATAGTACTGATCGGTTTCGTGTTCGGCGCACTGTCGAGGGAGCTGATGGTCTTCACGTTTCCAGAGCTGACGCTGGGCCTGCAGGCAGTTGGGTACGTCATACCGGGACTGATCGCCCTGTGGATGGAGCGTCAGGGCGTCTGGAAGACGATCAGCACGATGCTGGTCGCGGCAGTTCTCGTCCGGCTGATCCTCATCGTCGTGCACGGGGGTAACGTCTTCTTATGAACCAGAAATCACAGAGACCTTCGCCGGCTCTCCTCGTCCTGATGACGCTCATCGCGATCCTCGCCCTGGGAGTGGTCGAGCGCTCGAAGCTGAGTGTGCGTCAGCGCTACTACCGCCAGAAGGTGGATGCCGCGAACCTTGCCGTGGCGGCACGGGAGGCGATCAAGGAGGTTCGCCAGGAACGCGGTCTGGCGATCGACATCGAAAACGATCCGAACGAGACGGGGTTGATCGGAGAGCAGTTCTCGCTCATCACGACTGATCGGAGCAATATCGATACGAAGCTGCTCGCCGCGGATCCGAACTTCGCGGCGGTCATGGTGGACATGTTGAAGGGGGCCGGGCTCGGCGAGGGCGATAAGCTTGCGGTGGGGATCACGGGCTCCTTTCCCTCCCTCAATATCGCCCTGTACGCAGCCATGCACGTGCTGAGACTCGAGCCCATCATCATCACGTCCGTTGGCGCATCGATGTGGGGCGCGAACGTTCCGTCGTTGACGTGGCTCGATATGGAGGAGGCGCTGCGGGAGAAGGGGATCTTTCCGTTCCGCTCGGTAGCGGCCTCCCTGGGCGGAGGATCCGATCGCGGAAGGGGGCTGAGTCCGCGCGGGCGGGAGCTCATACAGGAGAACATTGCGGCCCACGGGATCGAGCTGATCGGGGAGACTCTATTGAGCAAAAGCATCGCGAGGAGGATGGAGATCTACGACCGTGAGGCGGGAAAGGGAGAGATCCGGGCATACATTAACATCGGTGGGGGAGCGTCTGTTCTCGGTTCGACGGAAGTCGGCCTTCTCGTACCCACCGGGCTCTCGAGGCAGCTGCCCGAGATACCCCTGGAGCCGAAGGGCGTGCTCGTGAGGATGGGTGAACGGGGGATTCCAATCATCCACGTCCTCAAGATCGAGGAGCTCGTAGAAAAGTATGGTCTTGTGGCCTCGCCATCGACGCTTCCCGCGGCTGGCGAAGGAGAGGTGTTCATCAAAGAACGGTACTCCGTCCCGGTGGCGGCGGTGGCCTCGATCGTGGTGCTCGCATTGTTGATTGCGTTGGCACGAGTTGATCTGGCCCACCGTCTGCTGCGCGGCCGGAGAGGTTCTGGCCGGCGGGCCTCCGATACGCCCGACCGCGGGCAAAGCCCGGCCAGATAGCGCACTATCGAAGACAGGAGTTTGGAAGGAGTGATCACTGTGAGATCCGGGATGTGGGATTTGCGGGGAGGAGTGTCCGCAGGCATGGTGGCGGTGATCGCCCTGAGCATGGTGCTCGTGGGGAGCACCGGGGCGAGATCTGCCGGCAAGGAGGAATGGCGGGAGGTGTTCCCTGCCGAGGGAGAGAAGGTCGACGTCGTGATCGATGAAGCTCGTCGTGCATACGCCCTGCTCGCGCCGGGGAAGAACGCTCAGGTCGACGTGGAGGGGCCGGCGCGCCTCAGGGTGAGGACGAGACTTCTCCTCGGCAACAACAGGAAGGAGACGTACCGCTATTCTGTAGCGGTCAACGGTGACGATGGAGTAGGGGAGCGGGTCTTCCCGCTGCGTTGCGAGGTGTCGAGGAAGGCCAATCTCGTGGGGACGGGTGGGCCGAGGATCGGTCAGGCGGAATCCTTCGCTTTCGATGTGCCGGCCGGGCAGCACCGATATCGATTCTCCGCGCAGGATCCGCCGGGAGCCAAGATTGCGGTCAGATTCTACCGTCGACCTCAGCCGCAGGAGCTGACCTGGGAGACGATAGTCCCGGTGAACCACGCCGGGGAGTGTGATCTCGTGCCGCGCACCAGGTTGACGAGGTACTATGCCCTGCCTCAGAACGAGACACTGCGGCTCCGGGTTGGAGGCCCTGCGCGGCTGCGTATATGGTCCCGACTCAGTTTCAATGAATCGATGATGGGAGATGTTCCGTACTCGATCCAGATCGTCCGGGATGGGACCGAGGCCCAGGTCATTGCTCTCATCGGGAGGAAATCGACGAAGAGTATCTATGTGGAACGGACCGATCTCATTCCTGCGAAGGCTGAGATCTTGGAATTCGATGTCCCCGAAGGAAGCCACGAGTATCGCCTGCGTCTCACCGCAACGAGCGCGCCTCGTGTTACGCTTCGGTTCAGCAGGGCGGAGGTGAGGTGATAGACGCGCATCAGGCACCGAGAGGGCGGAAGAGCCGCATTCAGGAGCAGTGTCACCGGGCAGCGCATTCAGTGCAATCCATTCGTACCCTCAGTCGGATCTCTATTCTGTGCCTCTGGTTCGTCAGCATCGGGTTTGCTCTTCCCGCAGCGACAGCACAGGAGATGCGTCCCGGGAGCGGGTCTCAGAGAAACCCGTGGCGAATCGAAGTGTTCGGCAGCCTCTCCTACGACAGCAATATTCTCCGCCTATCAGATGCCGATGTGCAGGAGTTCGTGGACGGCGTGGGCTGGGATCGGTACCACATCTCCACGTATGACGACCTCATGGTCACCCTCGGCATGCGGTGCCGGTATCAGGCGAGACTGATGGGCACGAGGATGACCCGGGCGGGCGTTCGGTATCGACAGCATCACTATTCGAACAATCCGATCATCGATCGAGAGAATCTCTTGGTATGGGGTGAACAGGAGGTGTTGCGGGGCCACCGGCTGCGGCTGGGATACTACTACGTGCCGCACTACTATATTCGACATCTTCCCGATGTAGACATCTCATCGTCCTCTGATGTGTCGAGGTACCGCGCGTTCGACTTCTCGAGTGACTACTACTACGGCGAGTGGCGGATGGATCGGCGCTGGAAAATCGCGGCCAAGGCGGCGCTCGGGTGGAGGTCTGAGGACTACAACGCAGATTTCGGTGAGTATGATACCGACGTCCTGCTCTGGGACATCGACGCTTCGCTGGCTGCGGCGAGGTGGTTCACCGTTGAGGGCGGATATCGATTTGAGAATGCGGATGCGCAGGGGTACGACAACGAGGGGGAGACCCGTTCCACCTCGGATGATGTCGACGCCTCGTTTGAGCGCGACAGCTACTGGGGAGGCTTGAGGATCGATCTGGACGACCTCGTGCAGATCCCGCTGGCTATGTCGTGCCTGCTCGAGTACCGGAAGAAGACGTTCACATCCGACAAAGGAGTAGACGAGGATCCATTTCACTTCGAGCGGGTCGATCGGGACAGACAGCTCGACCTCGAGCTCGTCTGGGGTGTGAACCGGAGCTTCGAGCTATCGGGAAGGTATGGGTTCGCGGCGAGAGAGGTGGATTCGCCGATGCGAGATCTGATCGTCGAAGAGAAGGACTACACAAAGGGTGTCTTCGAACTGGGGTTTGCATATGTTCTTGTTCCGTGAAGGGAGGCGCTCAGGCAGCCGCTGGTGTCTGGCCTCCGTCCGCCGGTTCTCTCTCGTTCTCGTGCTCTCATGTGTGATCTTCATATGTGGGTGTGGGAGGAGGGAAGGGCCGGTAGCGGGGAGTGAGAATCACGTCTTCCGTATCGTCAGCACCGTGGCGACGCCCGGATATGCCAAGGATGTCTACATAGAGGGAGGATTGGCATATGTCGCGGACAGTGAGGGCGGCCTGCGGGTGATCGACGTGACGTCCCCCGAAGCAATGCGTTCGTCGCCAGGGGATCGGGAGGGATCGACTGGATCGATGTGGCGGATCCCGATAGCCTCGTGCGCCTGACGACGTTGTTCGGGACGTACTCCTCGGACATCGATGGTTGGCAGCCCGCGGATTCACTTCTCTATCTGGCGATCGCCGAGCGCGATGGGGGTCTGTACCTGTGGGATGTCTCGGTGCGGGGCGTCCCCGATCTGATGGCGCAGTTCCGCGATCTACCCGGCTATGTGAGGGGGGTCTGTGTGCGGGACGACATGCTCTATGTGGCAAACGGGCAGTGGGGACTGGGTGTCCTCGGCATGAGTGTTCTGTGGCAACCCGAGATCGTGGGCATCTGCGACACGCCCGGAAACGCGAGAAGCGTCGCAGTCGCCGGGGACTATGCGTACATTGCCGACGGCTACTCCGGGCTCCAGATCATCGATATTACCGACCCGGGAGCTATGGATTCGCTGGCATGCATAGTCGGCTCGTACAATACCCCGGGATATGCCTGGTCAGTGGCTCTGGCGGGCGATACCGTCTGTGTTGCCGACGGGAATGGCGGCCTCCAGATAATCGATGTCGGCTCACCTTCTGACCCGCGGCTGATCGATGCGCTCCATACTCCTCACGCAGACGGCGTGGCTGCCGCGAACGGGTATGTGTACGTGGCGGATCGCGATTGGGGTCTTGTGATCTTCGGCCGGTAGGGCCAGGGAGGGAACGCCCGGGGAGTAGATGCTGTTTATGTGGGTAAGAGGCGATCATACGCAAGAGACGAGACTTACGTCGGTAGCGAAGCTCCGGTGGCGGGCGGCCGGGCGGGTCCAGAGGGGCAGTTGGCGATCGATTGTATGTCAGGCGTGCACGGTAGAGTGGATGTGGACTGAGCGGAAACGAGCTCCGCATCCATGCATGAAGGAGAGGGAGAAAATGGCAGCGAGGGGAGCAGGGCAAACAGCGGCATGCTGCGTGGTGCTGGCCGCCTTCTCTCTGGTCATCGGCGCTGAGGGCGCATGGGTCGCTGTGGCGCCGGAGGCGGAGCAGGGCGAGCCGCAGCTTGCAGTCAAGGAGATGGATCGGGGAGGGATGGACGTGGCCATCTCGCTTCCCGGGATCGAGCGGAGCGAGGTCGAGATCGGGGGAGAGGTGTACCAGCAGTTCACGATTCCCGGCGGGATAGAGACGGACGAGGTGGGGTATCCCTCGCTGCCGGCGATCACGCGACTGGTTGCGATTCCCGGAGGGGGCGGAGCCGAGCGGAGCCGAGGTACGCGTCAGCTCGATCGATTCGCTCGTCTTCGAGGGAGTGGACATCCCTCCGGTGGCGCCGTGGGCGATCGATGGCTGTGCTGCCGAGGACCCGTATTGGGACCCCGAGGTGTATGAGCGTGATGCGTTCTATCCGCCGTCGGTTGCGTCGCTTGGTGAGCCTGCGATCATGCGGGATCTTCGGCTGGCGCAGCTGGTGATCTATCCGCTTCGCTACAACCCGGTGCGCCGCGAGCTCCATGTATACCAGAACGTGGAAGTCGAGGTGGTCTTCACCGATGATGGTACGAACGAGAAGGGGATGATGCGTCGTCGTCCGTCGGCTTCGTTCGAGGAGCTGTATCGGAGTCTTGTGCTCAACTATGATGAGCTGGGCCGGGGGGTAGACGGGGTCGAGCGGGGGAGCTATCTCATCATCACGCATGATCAGTTCATTGAGGAGATCGCGCCGCTTGCGGAGTGGAAGCGGCGGAAGGGGTGGGATGTTGTGGTGACGCCGCTCTCGGTGATCGGCTCTTCACCGTCTGCGACCGACATCAA
>LJUI01000184.1 GCA_001303705.1 candidate division TA06 bacterium SM23_40 | reverse complement strand
CAGTTCATGTCCAGGGCTTCGGTATCGCTCACAATGTGGGACTCCATCTGAAAAGAAGCGAGGAAGTGCGTGAAGCCCTCCAGCTCTCCACCGATCCCGCCGACGAGTTCCTCATCGACAGCCGTAGGACGGACGAGATAGATACACCGCGCACGCGGAAAGACACCGCTCAAGGGCCCCGCAAAGGCAGTTATCCTCTCCGGTAGCTCATCGACCGAGAGTTCGCCTAGCCCAGCGGCGATAAGAGGCATGAACTCAGCGAAGGTCGGGTAGTCCTCCCGGTGGATCTGATATAGATCCAGCAGGCTGTCGATGTAGCTGACATACCAGAACCCTTTGCCTTCCTGGACCTGAAGTGACACATTCTTGTCGAAGCCATCGTACAGGGTGGCTCTGATGTTGATCTCAGAAGCCCGCACCACATGCTCGTACAGTGCAATCCTCCAGGTGGGATAGGCCTGACTCGTCATCATCCCGCGAATGGGATCGTACAATCCCTCAGATTTGCTGAACAGGTCGTAGTTCTGATCGACCAGTGGATTGACGAAAGAGTGGCTCCACTCGTGAAGCATTATGCTCTCCAGGTAGCCGAGACAGGCAAAGGTGACACGTTCGCCTCTGAGAGCACAGGGGCCGATCACGGCGTACAGATCCCAGCCTTTCTCCCTCCTGATCGCTGGCCCGTACCCCCCTGCAAACAGGGGCGGGAGGATCACGTGATAGCCAATCGCCGACTCACCAAAGAAATCTTCCAGGGCTTGCACGTAGTCTTTCTCGCTGAGTAGTGCTTCCACTTCCGCCACGTGGATGTCGTACAGGGGCGCATGTGAACGGTAGAAGGCCATGAAGTTCGTCTGGCGGGCGAAATCCCTGAGCGCATCAGCCAGCTCGGTCAAGATCTCCTCGCCCCCTGCTCTGTTCACCAGGTACTCCGAGTAGGGAGTGTGCTGCACGAACTCAGGCGGATCGTGATGATGGAGCATGAATCGAACAGGTGCATCATGCGTGAAACCGGCCGCGACAAGGCTCTCCACACAGGCCACGGCCCGGTGATTCCTGAACTCCCCGAAATAGTCGTCGATATCGCTCTTGTACGCTGTCTCGCTCTTGATGTGCCCTCCTGGTGCCCAGGAAGTGAAATGCTGAACGACTCCCAGAAGCTCCATCCGAGGATCGACACTGATGGAGAACGTCTTGTCGAGATCACCTTCCGCCATCCTCTCCGCGACCTCAGCCCTGCGCAGCTTCGCTCCACTCGTGCAGCCTGCGAGAGCGAGCGCCAGCAGACCAAGTGAGGCCAGCGCCACAAACTTCCCAATAACGCTCCTCATTTGTCGCTCCCTCCTCTGGCTCTCGATTGCCACCCTGCCACCGTCTGACCGGAGGCGCCCCGAGCGTGCATCTCTCAAGAAAGTAATGCTGACCCTTCGCTCCGACAGTACTGACATCCAGCCCTCCATCCTTCTTCCGCACACCAGCGAGCCTCGGTACATTCCTATTATCCCAATAACCTTCAAAACCTAGGTACGTCCCTGGCAGTGTCCATCAGCGTATCGTGACTTCAGACAGACTACACTGAATGAATGGAATTGTCGAGTGGTTTCTGGGAACGTTCGACCCGTTTGACCAGCACGAGAATGCTCTCGAAGGAAGACGAGGTGCTCTTCGCATATCCAGTCGAAGAGCACCAGCCACATCGATGATTGAAATCTCACCCCGTCTCCGTGGCAGCTTCCCGCACGAAAGAGGGGAAATTATCGCAATAGAATCATCCGTCTCGTCTCGCGGAGCGACCTCATTCACATCAGCGCAATAACACCATCCGTCTCGTCTCGGTGAACTCGCCGGCCTCCAGTCGGCAGAAGTAGATGCCGGAGCCTACCTCTATCCCACGACCGTCTCGCCCGTCCCATACCACCTGATGCAAACCAGCGGAGGCGGCACGGGATGCCAATTCTCGCACACGAGCACCCTGGATGTCGTACACGGCCACCCTGACCTTTGTCGGACCTGCCAGCGAGTAGGCTATCGTTGTGACCGAGCCAAACGGATTAGGATGGTTTTGGGCAAGGTACTGGTACTCAGGCCGATCTCATAAGAATCCCCGCCGATCTGCACATATCCATCAGCATCCGTCTTGATCAAGTAGACCTCGATATTGCCCGTGAGGACCGATTCGTTGGATCCGGCAATGATGTACCCACCATCAGTCGTCTGACCAACCGAAAATCCCTCATCCACATACGACCCACCATAAATGCGCGTCCACAACGTGTCGCCCAATGCATCAGTCCTGATCAGATAGACCTCGCCGTCTCCGCCGAAAGACTCGGTGTATCCAGCTATGACGTAGCCGCCATCGCCCGTCTGCTCAACCGAATACCCGTGATCCTCGCCTAGCCCGCCGTACGTGCGCGTCCACAACGTGTCGCCCAATGCATCAGTCCTGATAAGGTAGACAAGTTCGTTGTTCGGGGCAAAGGATGCGGAGTATCCGGCGATGATGTAGCCACCATCGCCTGTCTGCTGAACCGAATACCCATAATCATCGTCTGACCCGCCGTAGGTGCGCGTCCAGACCGTGTCCCCCGTCGCGTCTGTCTTGATCAGATACACATCGTCGTTGCCTGCCCCGAAGGAGTCGGTGTGCCCGGCAATCACGTACCCACCATCACCCGTCTGCTTGACTGATTCACCGTACTCCTCGCCCGAACCGCCATAGGTGCGCGTCCAGACCGTGTCGCCCGTTGCATCTGTCTTGACCAGATATGCATCATAGCTGCCTGCGCCGAACGAACTGGTGTACCCACCGATGACGTATCCTCCATCATTCGTCTGCTCAACCGAATAGCCACAATCATGACCTGAGCCGCCGTAGGTACGCGTCCACAACGCGTCGCCCCATGCATCAGTCCTGATCAGACAGACGGCAGAGCCGCCTGGGCCAAAGGAATAGGTGTGTCCAGCGACAACATATACCCCATCAGTCTGCGTGACCGAATAGCCCTTGTCCTTCCAGGGTCCCCCATACGTGCGCTCAAATGTGATCTGGGCGCTCGCCGTCAGCGGAACCAGCAGAACCAGCAGAAGTGTCAGCGCTCTCATAGTCTCTCCTCCCTGCGGAATCCGTTCTGCCTGCTGCCTCATAGGGTCAAATGACATTAGCGCAACAGCACCATCCGTCTCGTCTTGCGGAGCGACCTCATTCGCATCAGTGCAACAAGACCATCCGTCTCGTTTCAGTAAACGCACCGGCTTCGAGCCGACAGAAGTAGATGCCTGAGCCGACCTCTCTTCCCTGACCGTCGCGCCCGTCCCAGATCACTCGATGGACCCCGGCAGCAACCGTCTCATCTACGAGCTCACGCACGAGGGCGCCGCGGATGTCGTATACGGCTACACTTGCCGGCCCCCGCCTTTTGAGGGAGTAGGAGATCGTGGTCGACGACCCGAACGGGTTGGGTCGATTCTGCGCAAGATACTGCGCCAGTGAGCCAAGCTCATCCTCATCATCTGCCACCCCCACAACATCGGTGACCGTAATGTCCGTCTGCTCCGTATCAGACAGGGCCGGATACCCCAGGTCGGTCGCGATGAACGTCACCGTATACAGACCGGATTGAGCATAGGTGGGCGTCCACCAGAAATGACCGGTGAGCGAATTGAGCGCCGCCCCCTCCGGCAGGTCGGGAGAGAAGAAGAAGATGCTATCGCCGTCCGGATCAATCGCCTCCAGCGTGAATGTCAGATACTGATTCTCGGCAACTGTCGTATCCGCCTGATCGACAAGATCCGGGGCATGGTTCACCCCGACCTGCCCATTAGCGTCGGTCTTGATCAGATAGACATCGTTGCTGCCGGCGCCGAAGGATTGCGTCGATCCGGCGATGATGTACCCTCCATCAGCCGTCTGTGCGACTGATTCGCCAGCATCGTAGCCCGTCCCCCCGTAGGTGCGCGTCCAGACCGTGTCTCCGCTCGAATCGGTCTTGAGCAGCCAGACATCGTTGCTGCCGACGCCGAAGGATTCGCTGTTACCCGCGACGATATACCCCCCATCATCCGTCTGAGCCACCGAATAGCCACTGTCGTGCAGACCCGCCCCAAAGGTGCGGGTCCACGCTGTGTCACCATTCGAGTCGGTCTTGACCAGATAGACGTCGGTGCCGCCGGCGCCGAACGACAAAGTTGATCCTGCAATGATGTATCCTCCATCACCTGTCTGTGCGACCGACCGCCCGACATCGGAGCCAATCCCGCCATAGGTGCGCGTCCACAGCGTGTCACCCAAGCTGTCGGCCCTGAGCAGATAGACATCATTGCCGCCGGCGCCGAACGAGTCTGTCATTCCGGCAATGAGATATCCTCCATCAGCCGTCTGAGCAACTGAATATCCATTATCGCGGTCAGGGCCGCCGTAGGTACGCGTCCATGCCGTGTCACCGTTCGAGTTGGTCTTGATCAGCCAGACATCGTAACCGCCAGCGCCGAATGAGAAGGTGCTACCTGCGATGATATACCCTCCGTCAGCCGTCTGCGCAACCGATTGGGCTTCATCGACCTCCACCCCGCCGTAGGTGCACGTCCAAAGAGTGTCCCCCCACTGGTTTGTCTTGACCACATAGACATCAGCCCAGATCGGGGGGGGTGCGGTATACGAGGCTGTGTGACCCACGAGTATGAATCCCCCGTCGTCTGTCTGCGCGAGCGAAAAGGCTCTCTCCTGAAGGGAGGCGGCGTACAGCCGCGTCCATACCGGGTCGCCCACTGCATCAACCTTGAAGCACAACATGTCCGATGAGTCCGCCCCGAACGATTTCGTATATCCGGCGACGACGTACCCCCCATCGGCAACCTGCACGACCGAATAGCCAGCATCGGATTCTGTCCCACCATAAGTGCGTTCGAACGAGATGATCTGAGCGCCTGCCGTCAAGGGCACCAGCAACGCCAACACGAACACCAATGGTCTCATCCCTCTCTCCTCTCTCTGCAACATGTCGTGGCTATGCCCGACTACAGCGCTTGGAGAATATCCCTGCCCCACCTCCGGTTTCCGGGCTCGAGATGGCCGAACTGATTGCTTACACTCCGCCGATCAGGGCAGGCCGATCGAGGCGAGATCCCCGACCCACGGCAGCACTCAGAATAGACGACCGGCACGGATCTGTCCAGAGGTTTCGAGACGATACCCCAGAGGCCCAACGTTTCCATACCGCATGAGAGATCAGTCGCTCTGAGATGAGAGCCTTTCCGCAGACCTGCACAAACGACAAGGCGCACCAAGAAGAGAAGGAGGCAGAGCCGTCCCTCTGAAACGGTCTACCTCTCAAACCCAGCAAATGCTGGCGCGCCTGGAGGGACTCGAACCCCCGACCGGCGGATTAGAAATCCGCTCGGATTAGAAATCCGCTGCTCTGTCCGGCTGAGCTACAGGCGCGCAATGGACCCACGGACGAGGAAATGAGGGCTGCTCAGTCGACCTCGTGCACCACCATAATAGTACGCTTCCCCTGAGAGGTCAACACAAAAGGGTGGCCCATCCACGATGGCCTCCCGATGCAGAGCCGCTGCCGATCCACAGAACGCAGACGCACGTCGACAACTGCAACTATGTCCCTCTCCGCAACCTTCAGCACGAACTCACCGGCATCATAACTTCCGTACTCGATTGTGAACACGCCCTTCAAGTCAACGCCACCTCTCCCTCTCGGATCCTCTACAGCGCGGAGACTATCGGGAGTTCTTCGGCCCTCTCTTAATCAGCAGAAGAGCGAATACTCGGACCTTGTATGCTATGGCATGTCGGGCGAGAGGAGCTATGGATCAGGGAGCGAAGATCCCCTAATTGCGCATCACGTGGTCTCCCTTCGGATCTCTGCCCCGTCTCACCACTCCACCTTCAACCGCGGCTTTTGTGAAGTGGAAGCGCCAGGACCGTAGAATCTGACGAAGTCTCCGTCACTTACTGCTGGCTCGTTGTCACAGAAATCGACATCGGTCAACAAGGCTCCCTTCGGGTTGCCCCCATATATCGACGGGTACGCGGCCGCGCTCAGGGTGTACGTTATGCAGCTGTCTACCTCCAGGTCTGCCCAGGCAAAGCGGCCTACTATGGGCCCGTTGTAGGCACTACTACCGCTGTGCCAGCCAACGAAGTTGTTGAAATCAGCCAGCACCAGCGAATCGCTCTGGGTGCCTCCGCACGTGTAGATCGAATCCGAGATCGTGATCGAGTCCGAGAGGTAGTAGACACAGAGACGGACCTCCGCATTGTTGATGGTCACGTCAGGGAGTCTACTTGTATCGAATCGCAAGAAGCCTCGCTCGATGATGTACTGAGCAGTATCCTTCTCGACGCCCACATTGATGTAGTCGAACCCCACCACGTCCCCTGTCGTGGCCTGACGTGCGCCATCCCAGGTCGAGTCATAGCTGGCCACATAGCCGTTGGCATAGCCTGATGCGTAGAAATACATTTCGCCTGCTTCGGTCCCCGCGATGCACAGGCAAATGCAGAGCAGGGAGAGAAGCAATCCTGGAACTACCCTGGTGCTCAGCATTGGCACTCCCTCCCGGTCCAATGGTGAAAAAGATCCTGCGAACCTCAGCTCTGAAGATGCCATCCTTGTCAGCAAGCGATCACCCCCTCTCCTTTCAGACGCCCATCTGAGCGGGCTGCCTGGTTTCACTCTACGCCGATACCTCCGACCGGTGTCCGCGCCGACCGGCGTTCGTGCAAATCCAACTGGACAAAAAGAAACGACACCCTCACCAGCGCGACAGGTGTCGTCCCCTGAGAATTCATCCTGTACTAGAGCGCTACAGAACTCTCTCCCAAGACCTCCTTGGCCACCTCGCACCTTTCGGACCCTCCTTGCGCGGTGGATGTCCCGGGCCTCGATTGCCGCCTCTCCGCTCGGTCAATTCGAAGTGCTCTTCGATAGGCAGCTACCGCCTAAACACACACTGCGGCAGCCCCTAACACTATTCCTTAGTCAACTTAACCCAGCTTAGCCTTATCATATCATTGGCATTCGCATAGATCACAAAACCGAATCTATCGATGGCTACCGTTTCCCCCCAGTCGCCCTCACTCAAGTCCTCTCGTACTATATTCCATCTGTTTGGGCGCAGATAGATGAATTGTGGCGACTCAGGCAGACGCTGCTCTTCGGAATAAGCGTCGTACCAGAAGACCTGCAACGAACACGAATCACTGACATAGACCCGCGCCCGAAAGATGTCAAACGAATCCGTATAGATGTAGTTCCTCGGAGAGCCAACATGCAGGTAAACTTGCATAGAATCGGTCAGTGAGTCAACCTGTAGTTCGCACACCCCACTGATCGAATCTGTGGGGTAGGATATGGCGCCGACAACCGTGTCTATGTCGGGCGTGAGCCAGCTGTAACCCCCGACCTCGTCCATGTCCCAAGGGTCTTCCAACTCCTCAGTCGCATAGTCGAGAGGATAGACATAGAGCGGTGCATGGGCATGGTTGTTCGATGAGTCTCTCTCGGAGAGATAGTAGTTCGGCGTGGAACCACCGTCGGTGAGTACATACTGATGATTCACGACCACATGGATGTCATGTGGTCCCGCGCTGCCGGCGGTCAAGTACCACGGCTTGTGAGCAATCGCCATGCTCGAGTCTGTCCCTGTCAACGCGGGGAGGGCAACGTCTGTCCAGCCAATCTGTACGATTGAGTCGCGAGGGTCCCCATCGTAAAAGATCACAATCACGCTATCAGATGAAGTGAAGCCTATGTTGAAGATCTTGGCACACAACTCTACGGTTTCCCCTTCGACAAAATCCAACTCAGTAGGGAATACTCCAAGCCACGATCTTAGCGTGTCGTTCTCCGTAGTTTCGGGTGGGCTCATGAAGTAGATGTCCGACTCGGTGATTACAAAGTCGCGTACTGCAGGAGTGGTGTCCATGAAGGCTTCCACGAGTTCACCGGCACCTGTTTCGAGACTTGTCTCGAAGCTGATCCAGAGCTTCCGCTCCTCGCCTGATCCGCTGAGCGAATCGGCATTGCACTGCCGCAATCGCCGAGAGCCATAATCAAGCACCCACTCGTAGTCTGTGTCCGGCATTGTAACGGGCCAGGAGATGCCTATGTTGACGCTGCACGAAAGCGGACTGTAGTCTGGATGGAAGTCAGGATTCACGTAGTAGGCCCAAGTAGACCCGATCTCGCGTTCGCCGTTGAGATTACCCGTCATGGCCACGATCGAGGGGACGTCGGTCAGGTTACCCGGCTCTACTCCCAACGGGCTAATCGTAACGTGCTGTTCATCCGCCCTCCAGAGTCCCAGAAGCCAGTATCCTATACGATGCACATCGGCAGTGATATCCTTGAGGGCATTGAACCGTCGGGCATAGGGCTCGTACTTCCACAGATAGTAGTCTTCCGTCAGGGAGTCTGGCCTTGTGGGGAGCGAATCCGTGAATGGATCGAACGATGCGGGGGAGAATGGCTTCAGGGTGTTGGGATCGCGGTACCGGTGGTGCTCGCGATAGTAGACGTACTCCTCGTATGGCGCATCAAACGGAATCCCGTTCTCGGCCAGCAGCCCGGCGTGCCAATGCGTCGAGTCAGGAGAGGTCGAACCAGAAAAGAAACCCCGCTCCTAGGCGTTGGCTCGCCAGTAGAGAAGCCCTTTCGCGCCGTGCTGCAGCGTGAGATTCGTAAGATAGCGCAACTCCTCCGCTGTGAGGAGACGGCTGCCCGCACCTCCTTGCGACGAGACGTCCGAGGCACTGAACCCGCAGCACTGCATGAACTTCCAGAGAGGGATACGACCGTCTCCATATGAGGTATCGGCCGTATCAGCTCGATCTACGACGCTCGCCCATGCGTGAAAGCGTGCGCTGTCCCCCAGCGGGTGCGGGTAGAAGATGGTGTAGTTCATCGTGGCGAAGCAGTCAGGCGGATTGGCAATACTCGAATCACCTTCGGCATCGCACTTGAGATCGCACATCGCCCGGTACCAGGGCGTGTTTCCCCTTTCATGAAAGCCCACCTTAGGGCCTCCGCCCATATTGACGAACACAAGGTGTGCC
>LJUI01000062.1 GCA_001303705.1 candidate division TA06 bacterium SM23_40 | reverse complement strand
TGAGTTTGATAACGCCGATAGCATGTGAGGAGCAGCTACGGTTTGCGATACGAGAGGGCGGCCGGACGGTCGGGGCGGGAGTCGTCGCCAAGATCATCGAATAGATAGATAGACTGAAATAGAGTTGTTTACGGCTGGGTTTGTGTGAACCCGTGATCCATACATAGTAGGATAGTTCGGTAGCGTGCTGGAATAGCGAGAGTTGGGAAAAAGGGCGTTTCAGCCGGCGGGGGGATTTTACATCTTCTGTCGACCCATTTCTATTCTCAGGAGCACCCGTGGCCAGAATCGACGTGACGCTCGCCTGCGGTGAATGCAAGAGACGTAACTATACGACTACCAAGAACAAGGCGAAACACCCGGATCGTCTGGCATACAAGAAGTACTGTCCCTTCTGTCGGAAGCACACCGTTCACAAAGAGACGAGGTAGTCCCCCTCTGCTGGTCGGGGGCGGACCAGGCAGCTTATGTCGCTTCCCGCTGCGTAGATGTCGATAGTAAGCAGGCCTGTAGCTCTAACGGCTAGAGCACCGGACTCCAAATCCGGGGGATGGGGGTTCGAATCCCTCCAGGCCTGCCAGGGCCGGCCACAACCCGGTCGGATCTTCGCGTTTCCAGGGCAGCGTCCTCGCCGAATCCTGGCGAGACAACAGCAGGGCTGACTGCGGGTACGAATGATGCGCTGGTTTCAACGTAGCAAGCGATTCCTCAAGGAGACCAGAGTCGAATTCTCGAAAGTGACCTGGCCGACGAGGGACGAACTTCGCGACTCGACGGGTGTAGTCATCTTCGTGTCGCTGCTCGTGGCGGCCTTCATTGGGTTTGTCGATTTCTTTTTCTCCCGCGTTGTCGAGTTCGTGCTCCGCTGACTGAGACGGCCGAGGTCCTGTTGGATGATAACGCGATTGTCGCTGAGAGGCAGAGAGTGTCTTTATGGAAAAGAAGTGGTATGTGATCCATACATATCCGGGACATGAGAAAAAGGTGAAAAAGCTCCTGGAGCAGGCGGCAATAGGTGATGTCGCCGAGAAGCTTGGGCGGATACTCATTCCCACCGAGGACGTCTCGAGGATCAAGGGAGGTAAGCGTACCACCGTTGAAAAACAGATATATCCCGGGTATGTCCTGGTCGAGATGGAGCTGGACGATGACACGCTTCAGCTCGTCACGTCCACTCCAGGAATTACGAGTTTCCTGGGAACGAGAGCCAGGTTGCACCCGATCCAGGAGAAGGAGGTGCACCGCGTTCTCAGCTATGTCGAGACCGAGCGCGCGAAGCCGTCATCAGAGGTCTCATTCAAGGTCGGTGAGAGCGTTAAGGTCACCCATGGTCCGTTTACGGACTTCACCGGGGTCGTAGATGAGATATATCCCGAACGAGAGAAGCTGCGTGTGATGGTGACGATCTTCGGAAGGACGACCCCGATCGAGCTCGATTTTCTCCAGGTCCAGCCGATCTAACCTGTCAGGGCCCAGATCCGTCGTTTGTCGTGTCGGGGGCGGCGGTCTGATCGAGCGTCCCGGGAGGGGATAGCGTTGGCGAAGAAAGTCGTTGGAATGATAAAGCTGCAGATACCGGCCGGGCAGGCGACTCCGGCGCCGCCCGTGGGACCTGCCTTGGGTCAGCATGGCGTTAACATCATGGAATTCTGTAAGGCGTTCAATGCCAAGACTCAGGGTCAGGAGGGTCTTGTGATCCCTGTCGTGATCACTGTCTATCAGGACCGATCGTTCTCCTATATCACGAAGACGCCGCCTGCGGCCGTACTGCTCAAGCGCGCAGCGGGAATCGCGAAGGCATCCGGGGAGCCCAACCGGGAGAAGGTGGGAAGAGTGACCAGGGATCAGGTGCGGGAGATAGCCGAACAGAAGCGGCCCGATCTGAATGCGGCCACTCTCGAAGCAGCGATCCGGATTATCGAGGGGACTGCGAGGAGTATGGGTGTAGAGGTGGTGGACGTATAGCACGAGCAGCCAGCAGGTGGAGGAACAAGGCTGCATCGGAGAGGGAATGGAAGTGAAGAGAGGGAAGCGATTCCGCGAGGCATGCACGCAGCTAGAGTCGGGGCAGCTCTATCCTCTGAGAGACGCGCTCGATCTGGTTAAGCGCATGGCCAGCGTCCACTTCGACGAGACTGTCGAGATCGCGGTGAGTCTCGGCATCGACACAAAGAGATCGGATCAGATGATCAGGGGGGCGATCGTCCTCCCCAATGGCACCGGACGCGCCGTACGGGTCCTGGTGCTGACTAAGGGCCAGAAGGAAGAGGAGGCCCGTGAGGCGGGCGCGGACTACGTCGGCCATCAGGAGTTCATAGAGAAGATACAGGGCGGGTGGACCGATATCGATGCAGTGGTCGCCACGCCCGATGTGATGAGTGATGTCGGAAAGCTGGGGCGTATCCTGGGGCCCCGTGGACTGATGCCGAATCCGAAGACCGGCTCGGTCACGTTCGACGTAGCAAAGGCGGTCAAAGATCTCAGACGGGGCAGGATCGAGTACCGCGCCGACAAGGGGGGCATCGTGCATGCCCCGCTCGGGAAAGTATCGTTCGGGACCGATCAGCTCGTGGAAAACGCTCATACCTTCCTCGGCGAGGTGATTCGGAGCAAGCCGGCAGCAGCCAAGGGGCAGTACCTCAGGCGCATCCACGTCTCATCGACGATGGGACCGAGTGTGAGAGTCGACGTCCAGGAAGTGCTGGGTTCATTCCGCTGACGTCACGTCCCTGTTTCAGCAGAGTAGCAGACGGTAGGTGCGAAATGGCAAGGGAGGTCAAGGAGGCAAGAGTTCAGGAGCTCGCTGAGAAGTTCTCGTCGGCGAAGGCAATCCTCATCGCCGATCATACGGGCTTCAACGTCGGGCAAATGACAGAGTTGCGTGCCAAGCTGCGTGGAGTCTCTGTGGAATACAGAGTCGCGAAAAATACTCTCAGCCGGCTGGCCATCAAGCAGGTCGGCTTCGAGTCCCTGCTCCCGCTGATCGTTGGTCCGACAGCACTTGTCTTTGTAAAAGAGGATCCTATCGCACCTGCCAAGGTGATCGCCGAGTTTGCTGATGCTGCCCAGCGGACCGCCTTCAAGGGGGCCTATCTTGATGGTGAAGTTCTGACCGCGGAAGAGGTCGGTCGTCTCGTCGACCTGCCTCCTCGTGAGGTCCTCCTGGCTCAGTTCGTTTCAGGGCTGGCGGCTCCCCTCGCTTCGTTTGCCGGTCTGTTTCGGGAGTTGCTTCGCCGTTTCGTCGCCACGCTCGACCAGATCGCTCAGCAACAGGGTGCTGCCGGGGACGAGGCCGCAGGCGGCGGGACGGAAGAGAATAGTGAGTGAGCGTTGGGATGTCGAGTCACCTGGGCGTCTAGGCTGGGCGAGCCGCCCACCGGGATCCGACTGTTGAAGAGGAGAGAGTACGTTATGGCCACCACCAAGGCGGCAAAGGGGACAACGAAGAAGAAGGCGGGCAAAGAGGCCATCCTCGAGGCCCTGGAGACGATGAGCGTCATCGAGCTGGCTGAACTGGTGAAGGAGCTTGAGGAAAAGTTCGGCGTCACGGCTGCCACGCCCATAGTGCAGGCGGCGTACGTGCCGGCTGCCGGTGGGGCGGCTCCCGAGGCTGGCGAGGAGAAGACCGAATTCACCGTTGTGCTGGCGGCAATCGGTGAGAAAAAGATCCAGGTTATCAAGGAGATCAGAGCGATTACCGGGCTGGGCCTCAAAGAGGCCAAGGATCTCGTTGATGGTGCACCGAAGCCGGTCAAGGAAGCGATCCCGAAGGAAGAGGCCGACGACATCAAACGCAGGCTGGAAGAGGTCGGCGCCACTGTCGAGGTGAAGTAGAACTGGTTCCGATGAGGCTGCCTCCTCTTCAGATGTCGGTTCTGGGCTGGCGCTAGAGCGTGCCAGCGGGAGGACAAGATGCCGAGCCGTGACATTAGGACCGAGTACGCGAAGATCGGCTCCATCTTGGAGATTCCGAATCTCCTCGATGTACAGCTGGATTCATTCCGTGCTTTTCTACAGGCGGACGTTCTGCCTGACCAACGGCGTGATGAAGGACTACAGGGGATATTCAACGAGATCTTCCCGATTGAGGATATCCACGGTAAGTTCTCCCTGGAGTTCGTGAGTTATCAGCTCGGTCAGCCGAAGTACAACGTCGACGAATGCCAGGACAAGGGGGCGACCTATGCAGCCCCACTCAAGGCGGAGATGCGCCTGGTGACGCGTGAGGATGTCCAGGGGGAAAGACGCCCCAAGGACGTCATTGAGCAGTGGGTGTTCCTCGGCGAGCTTCCCCTTATGACTGATCGCGGTTCGTTCATCGTGAACGGTGTCGAGCGGGTCATCGTAAGTCAGCTTCATCGGTCGCCGGGAACCTTCTTCTCTGAGGACATACACACCAGCGGAAAGAAGCTCTACTCGGCACAGATCATACCATACCGGGGATCATGGGTCGAGTTCAGCATCGATGCGAACGATATCATGTATGTGCATATCGATCGCCGCCGAAAGCTTCCTGCATCGCTCTTGCTCCGCGTGCTTGGATATCCTTCTAACTCTGACATTCTCAAGCTCTTCTTCAACACGAAGAGGGCACGAATTGTAGCCTCGCAGTCCGAAGACACTTCACCGCTCCTCGGGAGGATCCTCGCTGAGGACGTCATCGATCAGGAAACCGGAGAGGTCATTGCGGAGGCCAATGAGACGATCGCCCCATCGATCCTGGCACGGTGTAAGGGTGGGGGAATCAAGACCGTCGAGGTTCTCGAGGAGACAGCTGTCGAGACTGAGCTGCTCCAGAACACGATCAACAAGGACGACACTCGGTCAGCAGAGCGAGCGCTTTCCAAGATATACCTATTGATGAGATCGACATCACCTCCGAGCCTGGAGGCGGCACAGAGTTTCTTTGACAAGCTATTCTTCAGTCCCAGACGTTACAACCTGGGAAGCGTGGGTCGGTATAAGATAAACCGGCGCCTCGGGCTCGACACCCCCGGTGACAGGACCACCCTGACGCCGGAAGACCTGGTCGCGACAATCCGGTATCTGTTCCAGCTCCGTGAGGGTAAGGGGACGGTCGATGACATCGACCATCTCGGCAATAGACGCGTGCGATGCGTTGGTGAGCTTCTGGCGAACCAGTTCAGTCTGGCATTGTCCCGGATGGCCCGGACGATTCGCGAGAAGATGACCCTGCGCGGCAACGAGAAGATTACGCCTCAGGACCTGGTCAATGCCCGCATGATCCAGAGCATCATCATGAGCTTCTTTGCATCGAGTCAGCTATCCCAGTTCATGGAGCAGACTAACCCGCTGGCGGAACTGACACATAAGCGTCGTCTCTCTGCTCTCGGCCCCGGGGGCCTGACTCGGGAGACGGCGGGGTTCGAGGTGCGTGACGTACACCATTCTCATTACGGTCGGATCTGCCCTATTGAGACACCTGAGGGTCCGAATATCGGCCTCATCTCATCGCTGAGCACCTATGCTCGGGTCAACGAGTATGGCTTCATCGAAACGCCGTATCGGCAGGTGCGCAAGGGGAGAGTCACTGGCAAGATCGTCTACCTTACGGCGGACGAGGAGGACCAGTACACAATCGCGCAGGCGAACGCGCCGCTCGATTCGACCAACAGAATATGCGCTGAGCGGGTGCTTGCGAGGCGGCGAGGGGATTTCCCGGTTGTCACACCGGAAGAGGTCGATTTCATCGATGTTTCGCCCATGCAGCTCGTCAGCGTTGCCGCCGCACTGATTCCCTTCCTGGAACACGATGACGCAAACCGGGCACTGATGGGATCGAACATGCAACGACAGGCAGTGCCCCTCCTTGTCAGCGAATCGCCGATTGTCGGTACGGGAATCGAGGAGAAGGTCGCGATCGACTCGGGTGCCCTCGTCACGTCTCCCGTGAGTGGAACGGTTGTACGGGCGACTGCGGGTGAGATATGGATTCGGCCCGACAGTCGGGACGTGAGCACCGACCCGTTTTCGTCCGAGGAATTTCTGGTGCGCAGGCTCGTGAAGTTTCGGCGGTCGAACCAGGACACGTGCATCAATCAGCGGACGATCGTACGCGAGGGGGACCACGTGAGTGCGGGGAGTGTCATCGCCGATGGCCCCGGGACGAGGAATGGCGAACTGGCGCTCGGGACGAACGTTCTCATAGCGTTTATGCCGTGGGGTGGGTACAACTTCGAGGATGCTATCGTCGTGAGCGAGAAGCTCATCAGGGAGGACAGGTTCTCTTCGATTCACATCGAGGAGTTCGAGGTGCAGGTGCGGGAGACGAAGCTTGGCCCCGAGGAGATCACGCGCGAAATCCCCAATGTCGGTGAAGAGGCACTGAAGGATCTCGATGAGGACGGCATCGTACGGGTCGGCGCCGAGGTCGGCCCGGATGATATCCTCGTCGGCAAGATCTCGCCCAAGGGCGAGACGGAATTGACTCCGGAGGAGCGTCTTGTACGGGCCATCTTCGGAGAAAAGGCAAGCGACGTACGCGATAGCTCTCTCCGCGTTCCGCCTGGCGTCGAGGGAATCGTTGTGGATGTGCGGATGTTCTCACGACGCGATCAAGCCGCGCTGACGAGGAAGGTAGAACGCAAGAAGACGGCCCGGATCAAGAAGGAATACAAGGGGAAAATCGACGCCATACTCGAGAGGCGCAATGAGATCATACGAGACCTTCTCATCGGAAGGACAGCTCTGAGCACGATTCGCACCATTGATGCCGGGGTCGCCGTCCGGAAAGGCGGTAAATTCAGTGAACATGTTCTAGGGAAGATCGAGTGGGACAACATCGACCTCCCAGAGAAGTTTGTCCGCACTACTTCCGTGAATCGAGAGATGTTCGAAATAATCGAGAGGGCAAGGGAAGCGAGGGTCGCGAAAGAGAGAGAACTGGAGAACGAGATAGAGAAGCTGGTTCACGGCGATGAACTGCCCCACGGGGTTCTGAAGGTGGTGAAGGTCTTCGTCGCACAGAAGAGGAAGCTCGCGGTTGGTGACAAGATCGCTGGTCGCCACGGGAACAAGGGAGTTGTTGCCAAGGTCGTGCCCGAGGAGGACATGCCGTATCTTCCGGACGGGACGCCGGTGCAGATCATTCTGAACCCGCTCGGTGTGCCGTCGCGGATGAATGTGGGCCAGATCCTGGAAACCCACCTCGGGTGGGCTGCAGACGTACTGGGCATGAGGATCGCCTCCCCCGTCTTCGAAGGCATTACTATTAAAGAAATCAAGGAGCTGCTCGGAGAAGCCGGGCTGCCGGAAGGCGGGAAGTCGATACTGTACGACGGGAGAACGGGCGAGCCCTTCGATGAGGAGATCACCGTCGGCTTCATTTACATGCTGAAGCTCTCTCATATGGTCGACGACAAGATCCACGCTCGAGCGATCGGGCCCTATTCTCTCATTACCCAGCAGCCCCTGGGAGGCAAAGCGCAATTCGGCGGGCAGCGATTCGGCGAGATGGAGGTCTGGGCGCTCGAGGCGTACGGTGCGGCCTACACTCTCCAGGAGTTGCTCACAGTGAAGTCCGACGACGTGATGGGAAGGTCGAAGCTGTACGAGGCTATCGTCAAGGGCGAAAATCCACCTGAACCTGGTCTTCCAGCGTCATTCAACGTGTTGGTCAAAGAGCTGCAAGGGCTCTGCCTCGATGTCGAGTTGGAAGGTGAAGAATGACACCACAGAAACCCGCCCTCGGCCTGCATTGCAGACAGTGCGGAGGCATTGCGAGGCCCGGTGGGTATTGGAGGTGTTGACAAGTGCTGAAAGTAGTTGAGGAACGCGGTCACAGACCGACTGATTTTGAGGCGATCAGGGTGCGGCTCGCATCTCCAGAGATGATCATGAGCTGGTCGCATGGGGAGGTAACGAAACCTGAGACGATCAACTACCGGACTCAGAAACCCGAGAAGGACGGTCTCTTCTGCGAGCGGGTCTTCGGGCCGGTGAAGGACTACGAATGTAACTGCGGAAAGTATAAGAGGATACGGTTCCGCGGGGTCGTCTGCGAGCGGTGTGGTGTTGAGGTGACGCTGTCTAAGGTGCGACGCGAACGCATGGGCCACGTGAAGCTGTCCGTGCCGGTCGCGCACATCTGGATGTACAAGGCGCAGCCCTCGAGGATCGGACTGCTCCTGGACATGTCGGTGCGCGAGGTCGAGCGGGTCCTGTACTACGAGTCGTACGTAGTGATTGATCCTGGCGACAGCCCGCTCAAAGTGGGTGATACGCCCACGGAGGATGAGATCCAGGAGTTTCAGGAGCAGTACGGCGGCCGGATCGTGGCCAAGATCGGTGCCGAAGGCATCAAGGAATTGCTGAAGCGCCTCGATCTCGACGAGCTCTCCGCCACCCTCAGGTCGCAGATCAAGCACGAGACGTCCGCAGACCGGAAGCGTAAGATACTACAGAGGCTGCGAGTTGTTGAGGCATTTCGGCAGTCGGGCAATCGGCCGGAGTGGATGATCCTCGATGTGATCCCCGTCATACCGCCGGACCTGAGGCCCCTTGTCGCGCTCGAGGGCGGGAGGTTTGCGACATCGGATCTCAATGATCTCTATCGCCGGGTGATCACGAGGAATAACCGGCTCAAGCACCTGATCGAGATCAAAGCTCCCGAAATCATCTTGCGGAACGAGAAGCGCATGCTTCAAGAGGCAGTCGATGCGTTGCTCGACAACAGCAGGCGGTCGCGCGCCATCAAGGGAAGGGGCAACCGGCCTCTCAAGTCCCTCTCAGATGCCCTTAAGGGCAAGCAGGGCCGGTTCAGGCAGAACTTGCTCGGAAAGCGGGTCGACTACTCGGGCCGTTCGGTCATCGTCGTCGGCCCCGAGCTGGAACTGCATCAGTGCGGTCTGCCCAAGAACATGGCACTCGAGCTGTTCAAGCCGTTCGTAATCAAGAAGCTCGAGGAGAAGGGCCACGCGCAGACCGTGAAGAGCGCCAAGCGGCTGCTGGAACGCGAGACGCCGGAGGTGTGGGAGATCCTTGAGGAGATCACCAGGGACCACCCCGTCCTCCTGAATCGTGCACCGACGCTCCACCGTGTCGGGATCCAGGCATTCTCTCCCGTTCTCGTGGAGGGAAAGGCGATCAAGATACACCCACTGGTCTGTTACGCATTTGCCGCCGACTTCGATGGAGACCAGATGGCTGTTCACGTTCCGCTGTCATTCGAGGCCCAGCTCGAATCTGCGATCTTGATGCTCTCGGTGAACAACATCCTCTCGCCGGCGCACGGTCGGCCACTCGTCAGCCCGACGCAGGATATCGTGCTGGGATGCTACTATCTCACGAAGATGAAATCGGGCCAGCCGGGGGAGGGGAAGATCTTCTCGGGCACAGATGAGGTCGTTCGCGCCTACGAGGCGGGAGGCCCCCTCACTGTCCACACGAAGATCAGGGTGCGTCTCAACGGGAAGGTGGTCGATACGACAGTGGGGCGCGTCCTGTTCAACGAGATCGTGCCCGAAGGGATTCCTTTCGTTAATGAACTTCTCGACAACAAGCGGCTGACGACGCTCGTGGCTGATGTGCACCGCCAGTTCGGCGGTCACGCGACGGCCAGATTCCTCGACAAGCTGAAGGAATTCGGATTCGGTTTTGCGACTCGGTCTGGGTTGACGGTCGGGATCGACGACATGATCGTGCCGCCGGAAAAGCAGCAGAAGATCGTTGAGGCTGAAGAGGAAGTCGCCCGCATCTGGAAGTCCTATCGCAAAGGAGTGATATCTGACGGTGAGCGCTACAACATGATCATCGACGTCTGGACTCATACGACGACAGAAGTCGGTGAGGTGATGTTCCGCAAGCTCGAAGAGGATAGAGAGGGATTCAATCCGTTTTTCATGATGGCGGACTCAGGGGCGCGGGGTAGTAAGGAGCAGGTGCGGCAGCTCGCCGGGATGAGGGGTCTCATGGCGAAGCCCCAGAAGAAGATCACCGGCCAGGTAGGGGAGATCATCGAATCACCCATCACCGCGAACTTCCGCGAGGGCCTCACGGTGCTGGAGTACTTCATCTCCACCCACGGAGCGAGAAAGGGCCTGGCGGATACGGCTCTCAAGACCGCCGAGGCAGGGTATCTGACGAGGCGCATGGTTGATGTGGCCCAGGATGTAATCATCACTGAGGAGGACTGTGGCACCATTCTCGGACAGGAAGTGAGTGCGCTCAAAGAAGGGGAGGAGGTGATCGAGTCTCTCCGCGACAGAATACTGGGGCGTGTTCTGCTGGAGGATGTTCGGAACCCCATAACGCGCAAGATGCTCGCCCGCGCTGGCGAGGAGGTTGATGAAGATACCGCACAGCAGATCGAGGATCTCGGCATCGAGACGGTGAAGATCCGGTCAGTGCTCACTTGTGAGGCGAGACGGGGGCTCTGTGTCAAGTGCTATGGCCGCAATCTGGCAACGGGATGTCTTGTCGATCTCGGTGAGGCTGTGGGCGTGATTGCGGCGCAGAGCATCGGTGAGCCCGGCACCCAGCTGACGTTGCGGACATTCCACATCGGTGGGACGGCGGCTCGGATCGCCGAGCAGTCGAAGGCGGTGGCGAAGACCGATGGCGTCGTTAAGTACGAAGGCGTGCGGAGTGTGCGGCGCGAAACCGGCGACAAGGTGGCAGTCAGTCGGAATGCGAGGATCACGATCACCGGCGACAGGAGCAGAGTACCTCTGAAGTTCGTCGTCCCGTACGGCGCTACGCTGCGAGTCGACGATGGAGTCCGCGTAAAGCAGGGAGACATCGTCTTCGAGTGGGATCCCTATAGCTCGGTGATCCTGAGCGAATATGCCGGCGCCGTAGAGTTTGTCGACATCGTCGATGACGTGACGGTTCGCGAGGAGATGGATGAAGTTACCGGGCTGAAGCAGCGCGTCATAGTCGAACATAAGGGCAAGACGCTCCATCCGCAGATCAATATTCGGAGTGCGAAAGGACGGCGTCTCGGCAATCACTCGATCCCCACGGGAGCTTACATACTGGTTCACGACGGCGAGACCGTGTCGGCGGGTAGTCTAGTCGCCAAGATCCCGCGAGATATCGGCAAGACGCGGGACATCACTGGCGGTCTGCCCAGGGTCGCGGAACTCTTTGAAGCCAGGAAGCCGAAGGACAGGGCGACAGTGACTGACACTGACGGCCGAGTGCGGTTTGGTGAGCTGACAAGAGGAATGCGCACGCTCACCGTGGTAGGCGACACGGATGAGGAACGGGAATACCAGATCCCGCACGGCCGCCACCTGGTCGTGCATGATGGTGACCACGTGAGGGCGGGCGACCGGCTGTCAGAGGGACCGGTCAATCCCCACGATATACTGAGGATCAAAGGGGCCAACGCTGTTCAGGAATACCTGGTGAACGAGATCCAGGAGGTGTATCGTCTGCAGGGAGTTCGCATCAATGACAAGCACATCGGTGTAATCGTGCGTCAGATGCTGCAGAAGGTGAAGATCGAGGATCCAGGTGATACGAGTTTCATCGAAGGGGAGCAGGTCGACAAGACGATGCTGAGAGAGGAGAACGAACGCGTCATGGCAGAGGGGGGCAGGCCGGCGACGTTCGAACCTCTGTTGCTGGGCATCACAAAGGCTGCCCTCTCGACAGATAGCTTCATCTCAGCCGCCTCATTCCAGGAGACAACGAAAGTTCTGACCGAAGCCGCGATTCAGGGTAAGACCGACAGGCTACTCGGGCTCAAGGAGAACGTGATCATGGGCAGCCTGGTGCCTGCCGGGACCGGTCTGCGTGAGTACCGTCGGATTGAGATCGAGCTGGAAGAGGAGCCGCCGTCGGTCAAAGAGGAGACCGATGAGAGAAAGGTCGCCGGATAGATAGGCTCGGCCGATCCGGCTCGCCTTGCGAGGGGAATGTATGCCAACGCTCAATCAGCTCGTCCGGAAGGGCCGCAAGAAGATCAAGAAGAAGACGAAGGCTCCAGCACTGGTGCGCTGTTCGCAGAGAAGAGGCGTCTGCACCCGGGTGTATACGACGACCCCTAAGAAGCCGAATTCCGCGCTTCGCAAGGTGGCGAGGGTGAGACTGACGAATGGTTTTGAGGTCAGCGCATATATCCCCGGGGAGGGCCACAACCTCCAGGAGCACTCGATCGTGCTCATTCGCGGCGGACGTGTGAAAGACCTTCCCGGAGTGCGTTACCACATCATTCGTGGGGTGCTCGACACTGGCGGCGTGGAGGAGCGCCGTCGGGGGCGTTCTCTCTACGGAGCGAAGCGCCCCAAGGCGCGGCCAGCAGCCACATGAGTCGAGTCGGCTGTGTGGGCATTTGATGGCGTCATTGACTGAGCCGCCTTGTTTGAGGGAGTTTTTATGCCAAGAAGAAAGCGTTCGGTACGTCGCGAACTCCTGCCAGATCCGAAATATGGTCGCGTGCTGGTCACCCAGTTCATCAACAACGTCATGAGACGGGGGAAGAAGAGCCTGGCCGAACGTATCTTTTATGGTGCCCTCGGTCTCATTGAGGAGAAGACTAAGCAGGACGGCCTCGGGGTCTTCGAGAAGGCGGTGAACAACGTGAAGCCGATTCTCGAAGTACGACCCCGCCGCGTTGGTGGAGCCACCTATCAAGTGCCTGTCGAGGTCAGGCCGGAGCGGCAGATAGCCCTTGCGATCCGGTGGCTTATTACATCGGCGAAGGCCCGTCCTGAGCACACGATGAGAGAGCGGCTGGCTAACGAGTTCATCGCCGCGTCGAAGAGGGAGGGGGCGGCGATCAAGAAGCGTGAAGATACACACCGGATGGCCGAAGCGAACAAGGCGTTCGCCCATTACCGCTGGTAGGACACTTCGGGCGGCCGTAGTGAGTGCCTGTCCGGGGGAAAGGTTGGCGTCGGATGGGAAGTACGTCTCAGATGGTCGTGGAGAGGATGTCGGGTTATGAAAGATGGACAACGCCTGCGGAGCATTCGCAACATCGGGATCATGGCTCATATCGACGCCGGCAAGACGACGACGACAGAGCGGATTCTGTTCTATACGGGTCGTGTCCATCGCATCGGGGAGGTTGATGATGGCGCTGCCACGATGGATTGGATGGAACTGGAGAAGGAACGTGGCATCACCATCACGTCAGCGGCCACCACGTGCTTCTGGAGGGATTATCGCATCAATATCATCGACACACCGGGACATGTCGATTTCACGGTGGAAGTCGAACGTTCCCTGCGTGTTCTCGATGGGGCGGTGGTTATCTTCTGCGCGGTGGGAGGGGTGGAGCCGCAGTCTGAGACCGTCTGGCGCCAGGCAGACCGGTATCGGATACCGCGTGTCGCATTCATAAACAAGATGGACAGAGTGGGTGCGGACTACGACCAGGCGGTATCGATGATGCGCACTCGACTGGGAGCACATCCGGTGCCGATCCAACTGCCGATCGGGAGTGAGGATCTCTTCGCCGGGATAATCGATCTCATCAAAATGAAGGCCGTCGTCTACGACGAGTCGACACAGGGAGCGACATTCCACGAGGAGGAGATCCCGCGGGATCTGGTCGACCGGGCTCGCCGAGACCGGGAAGGACTGTTGGAGGCGATTTCCCACTACGATGAGGGTGTGCTCGAGCGCTACAGCGCCGGAGAGAAGAT